>CAMWWS010000279.1 GCA_947178085.1 uncultured Lachnospiraceae bacterium
AAGATGAGCAAGGACTTTTGGCTGACCGAACAATATCTTGAAACGATTATTAACAGCAGTCCGAGTCTTGTCTGGTGTAAAGATAAAGATGGTATACATATAAAAGTGAATGACAGCTTCTGTAATGTGGTGGGTAAGACAAAAAAACAGGTAGAGGGGCGTGGGCACGCATATATATGGGATGTGGAAGAGGATGACCCGGCCTGCATAGAATCGGAGAATGAAGTCATGAGGAAGAAACAGACCTGCGTATCCGAAGAACAAGTTAAGGCAGGCGACAGCATGAAAACGCTTACCACCTATAAATCTCCACTGTACGACGTTGACGGAAGTGTAATGGGAACAGTGGGAGTGGCAATTGATGTGACTCAGGAGCGTGCTTATAAAAAGGAGATACTGAAAAAGAACAGGACTCTGGAAAGGATTTTTACCACTATAGACTGTGGCGTAATACGGCATACGCTGGATGGGGATATACTTAGCATAAACAGGGCCGCACTTAATATCCTTGGATATGAATCAAAAGAGGAATTGGTAGCGGATGGGTTTAAAATGGTTGCTTCAACTGTTGTGGAAAAGGACAAGAAAAAGCTTTATGACAGAATTATGACGCTCAAAAACGAGGGAGACAGCGTTGGAGTAAACTACAGTGTAATGCACAAGGATGGGAAAATTGTGCATATTGTGGGTGATGTCAAACTCCAAATGGAAAACGGAGAATTGATTTATCAGCGTTTTCTTTTGGATTGTACTGAGCAGAAGATTCAGGAAAATAAGAAAGAGAGACACCATGTGGAATTAGTCCATGCACTTAGCGTAGATTACAGCCTTGTATGCTTTTTTGAACTGGATACCGGTATGGGCGAGCAGCTTCAGAATGACGGTACTAACGGAGCAGCAGTTGATTCTATTTTCAGCGGTCAAATAAATATGAGGGAAAGTATCGGGCGTTATATACAAGAGGTTGTATACGAAGATGACCGGGAAATGATGACGCAGGCGTTATCATTGGAGAATCTGGAGGAAGAGTTTGCAGAGAAGAATATATATTATATATACTACCGGGCGCTCGTAAACGGTAAGGCAACATACTTTCAGATGAAACTGGTACGTACCGGAATGTGGGAAGAAAAACAGGGGTTTGTACTGGGCTTACTTTGTGTTGACGAGGAGATGCGCAAGGATATGGAGAAGAGAGACTTGCTTGAGGCAGCGCTTTTACAGGCTAATCAGGCAAGTAAGGCGAAGAGCACATTCCTTTCTAATATGTCGCATGATATTCGTACTCCGATGAATGCGATTGTCGGATTTACGAATCTGGCAATAACCCATATAGATAATACGCCTCGGGTGGAGGAGTATCTGGGAAAGATTATGACATCGGGAAATCATTTGCTTAGACTTATTAACGATGTGTTGGATATGAGCCGCATTGAAAGCGGTAAGGTGCAGTTAGAAGAGAAACCGTACAATCTGGTGGATATTTTGAATGGACTGCGTAGTATTTTACAAGCAGATATCAATGCCAAGCATATGAAGTTTAATATTGATACAAAGAACGTCGCAAATGTAAATATTTATTGTGATGTGCTGCGGCTGAATCAGGTACTTTTAAATCTGATCAGTAATTCTGTCAAGTATACAAATAATGGCGGTACTGTAAGCGTAAAGGTTATGGAAAAAGGCGGCGCACCGTCGGGTTATGCCAATTATGAATTCCGTATCAAAGATAACGGAATAGGTATGAGCGAGGAATTTGTAAAGCATATTTTCGAGCCGTTTGAAAGAGAAAAAAATTCTACTCTCAGCGGAATCCAGGGAACAGGACTCGGAATGGCAATTACCAAAAATATTGTAGAAATGATGAGCGGCACAATCGATGTAAAAAGTAAACAGGGCGTTGGTACGGAGTTTATCCTGTGCTTAATGTTCCGTCTTTATTCAGAAGAGGTGAAACAGCAGAATGAATCTAAGACTGATAGAGTTTCTTCGTCTCTTAAAACCCGCACCGGACGTATTCTGCTGGCGGAGGATGTCGAGCTGAATCAGGAGGTTGCTGTGGCAATTTTGGGTGATGCGGGATTTGAAACGGAGGTTGCGGAAAATGGGCAGATTGCCGTGGATATGCTAAAGAAATCAGAACCGGGATATTATCAGCTGGTGTTAATGGATGTTCAGATGCCGGTAATGAACGGTTACGAGGCGGCTAAGGAAATCCGCAGACTTGAGAATAAGGAACTGGCGTCAATACCAATCATAGCAATGACAGCCAATGCTTTTGAGGAAGACAGGCGGGAAGCTGAAAAATGCGGAATGAACGGACATATAGCCAAACCGATTGACGTAGAAAATCTGTTTGAAACCTTAGATAAAATTTTGTGCTAAAACTGTGAAAAATAAATTTTTCACAGGCAAATTTGTGCTTTATGGCACAAATTCGCAGGTTGAGAAAGGAGCATGGGTATCATTATGACACATAAGGAGAAGGCTGAAAAGCTGCTTACTCAGCAGTATCACTGCTCACAGGCGCTGTTCGGAGCGTTTGCGGAAGATTTGGGGTTGGATTTAAAAACTGCGTTTAAGATCAGTACATGCTTTGGAGGCGGAATGCGGCAGGGGGGAACCTGCGGCTGTATAACTGCTTCATTACTGGTGCTTGGGATGACGCTGGGGTTTTATGACTCCCAGGACAGGGAACTGGAGGTATACGGAAATAAGAAAACTGAGGAGTTCATACGGCGCTTCACGGAAAAAATGGAAGGGGAAGTAAACTGCCGTGAAATATTGGGTAAAGACATATCAAAGCCGGATGAAGTTGCAATAATACGTAAAGAAGGGCTTATTCTGAAGAAATGTCCCAGGGCGATTAATATCAGCATCGACATACTTGAAGATATGCTTGCGGACGTTCTTAAAGATGTGAAGGAAAGCAGTTTCAATCCGGAAGATATTCCCGCAGGTGAAGATGTGCAGGTGCTGCTTAAACAAATGAATAAGAAGAGCCGTTTCAGAATGAACGTCAATAATCTTCTGCATTCTTCCGAAAAGAAAATTGCATTTATCCAGTTTGATATCCGAAAGTTTAAGATTATCAATGATCTGTACGGGGAAAAATTCGGAGATGAGATATTGGACTTCATCAAAAGCCGGATGGGTGAGGTGTGCAGGGAAGACCAGTATTTTGTGAATCTGCGCAGCGACGTGTTCATGGTAGTGACGGAATATGATGATGAAGAAGAAATAACCGGACTTATACATAAACTTGATGAGAAAATAAGCAGCTATAAAGGCGTGAAGCTTTATATGGTTTACGGCGTATATATGGTGGAAGACAGGAATATGGAGCAGCGCCAGATGCAGGATAGGGCGTCGATGGCCAGAAAAGCGGCCAAAAATAATGTGCTTAATAATATTCTGTTTTATAAGGAGCAATTCAAGGATTCCCTGTATAACAGAAAATTTATTGAAGAAAACATGCAGGCAGCGATTACGGAAAGACAGTTCATGATGTATTTACAGCCAAAATACAGTATTGCCCGGAATGAGATTATAGGCGCAGAGGCACTGGTAAGATGGCGTAATCCGGAACGTGGAATGATATATCCTGATCAGTTCATTCCGGTTATCGAGGAAAATGGATTTATCAAGAAGGTAGATTATTTCATATGGGAAGAGGCATGTCGCTTTATAAAGAAATGTCAGGATATAGGAATAACTTCCTGTCCGGTATCTGTTAATGTATCAAGAATCCATCTGCGGGACAATGAATGTATACAGGTACTTGACGATATGATAGACCGGAACGGAATTCCCAAGAAAATGCTGGAATTGGAGATAACTGAGACGGCAGGCGGACAAGAGGTAAGTAAGAAGGCAATGCAGCTTAAGGAAGAGGGATATACCCTGTTGATGGATGATTTTGGCAGCGGTTATTCTTCACTGGACATTCTTCTGGAGACTCCTTTTGATGTCATCAAGCTGGATAAAAAATTCATGGAAAATATGATGATATCGGGTAAGGGAAGACTTATTCTGGAACAGATTGTTTCTATGGTGAATAAGCTGGAATTGGGGCTTCTGGCAGAAGGCGTAGAGACAAAGGAACAGACCGAGCTGTTGCAAAGTATGGGTTGTGATCAGGTGCAGGGATATTATTATGCCAAACCTATGCCGGAGGAAGAATTCTTCGAACTTTTAAAAAAACACTATAACTTATAATGTAGTTGAATTGTAATTTGCGACGTTATATATATTAATCAAATGATATTTGCGACGTTTTTACAAAAATGGACAATTTTGTTGAATTTTCCAGATTTTTTTTAATATTTTTTTGAAATTTTATTGACAATTATGATGTTTTTTAATATTATGTAAAGCAGTGGAG
>CAMWWS010000280.1 GCA_947178085.1 uncultured Lachnospiraceae bacterium
TTTTAATTTAATTTTTTAATTTTTCTTTATTCTTTGCAGGAAAGAGTGCGGGGATATTTTAACCCCGCACCCTGCTTCTGCTATAATTCTTTACGGTGCCCCTGCATTCCAGACATGTGTATCTACTATCCAGACTTTCCTTCCGCCTGCTGCTTCGTCTCCTGTAAATGCGCACATAGGAATATCGACTTCACTTCCATCGGCAAATGTATATCTCACCGTCGCCAGACCAGCTTTATCACTGTCACTGTAACTGCTGCTTTCATCAACGCTCACTCCGCCTGTCAGATTAAGAATATACTCCGCTGCGATTTCAGGTTTTTCATACACTGTATAGTCAAAAGGTGAGTTCTCTTCCTCCATATGAGAAAGAATAGATTCGGAGAATCCGTTTTCAATATAATCTACAAATATATGCTCACCTTCTATAAGATAAGCTTCATCAAACTCAGACTTGCTTGATATACTGTCCATAAACTGCATTGAGGTTTCTGTCAAATAGTATTTGCCGTCTGTCTCAGTATATCGTATTTCCTGTTTCCAGACCGTTACATGAGGGTCTGATACTATTGCATAATACCATATATTCGCCTTTTTCTCCCCTTCATTAATCAGGTATCTGTAATCATTGAAAAAGGGCCATGGACTTGACCAGCCAAAAGAATATCCTCCTTCGGTCTTTTCCAGCAGCATATCTTCCCCGTCTGCAAGCGCAGTGCTTTCATCAACATACAGGGATGCAATTTTTTCTCCGTTTCTGTCACAGAATGCCTCTGCATACTCTTGTACGAATTTATTAAGTTTTTCAGATGATGACATATTAGGATTTGCATCCAAATTTATGTTTTCCGGCGCATCTGTATCAGGTTCTGATCCTAAACTAATGTTGCCTGACTCATCTATATCGGATTTTGCCTCCGGATTTATTGCAAGCCCCAGACCCACTGCTACAAGAACTGCTACCGTCAGAACTACCGTAAGCACAGCTTTTTTACGATAAGACAATATATTACTTACTCTTTCCTTCACCTTTCTTTCGCCGAAAGCAATCGGATTGCCTTGCAGCATAGGGGTTTCTGAAGATAAAGAGAGCAGAGTACGTGAATATTTCTCCTTATTTTCCATGCCCATTTTTTTCAGCACTGCTTCGTCACATGACATCTCCATATCATTCTCCATAAGCGAAAAGGCAAGCCATACAAGGGGATTGAACCAGTGAATACATGCTGTTAAATATGCTGCAAGCTTAATCATATAATCTTTTCTTGCAATATGAATACTTTCATGCGCCAGAACATACGCTCTCTCATGCTCAGGCAAATGCGGCGGCAGATAAATCTTCGGCGAGATTATTCCCATCACAAACGGCGTATCGATTCCTTCGTCTTCATATATATTATCTTCCGTTCTGACTGCTTTGCTCAAAAACCGGCGTAATTTCATTGCTGAGGCGGAACTTCGCAATATAAGCAGCATAACGCCAATCAGCCATATCCATGAAACGACGTTAACAATCGTATTTAACCGTGGCAGCCTTGCCGCTTCTGTGCGGTCTGCCTTTGACATATTTTCTGCGTTTCCGGCTTCCGCAGTATCAGGCATCGCGGCTCCGTTATCGTATGCGTCATAGTTTTCTTCATTTGTATTTTCATATACGTCATTAGATACTGCAATATTTTCCATAGAAATAATATTTGTATCCATCCGCATCAGGCTGTAGCTGCCGGATATGGAAACCGGGCAAAGCAGCCTGAACAGCACTACGCTCCACAATATATATGAAAGCAGTTTAGGCTGTCGCCTTAATAACAGACGCAGTGCAATTACTACTAATATACAATAACTTGCTGTAAGACTCATATTTAATACTGTTATGAATATTCCACTCATTTTAATACCCCCTAATAATTCCTCTAAAATGTTCCTTCCTATACAGCTGCTAATTTGATTCCTTAAAACTGTCAATCAGGTTTTTAATTTCTTCTGCCTGTTTCACACTAAGTTTTTTTCCGCCCATAAATGCGGTCAGAAACTTCGGAATGGAACCCCCGAAGGAATCTTCTACAAATTTCCGGCTTTTATATCCGTTAAATTCTTCTTTTGAAACAAGCGAGGTAACTACCGCCTTTTCATTCTGAAAAAGTCCTCTGTCACATAACTTCTTTAAAACCGTATATGTAGTGGATTTTTTCCAGTTAAACTCTTTCTCGCACAGTTTCACCAGCTCAGGTGAAGTAATTGGCTCTTCCTGCCAAATCAGTTCGGCAAATTTTGCTTCAAGCTCGGCAAGTTTATATTCTTTCATTATGTGTGCTCCTCTCTATGTTTGGGTATGCCTTGCCAGTCTATTCGCTATAGACTATTGTTAGTCTATCATGAGTAGACTTGGTTGTCAATAAGTTTTTTATTTGAGTTTTACCAAAAATTACAGCGCAAGCATAAGTTTGTGTTATAATATTTCGTATGATTAAGTTTCCCTTTTTTAACGAAGAGACTCTTTATTTATAAGGGGCGTAAAACTCTTGTGAATAATCACCATGGAGGTAATGATAATGCGTGTTGAAACAATTGAAACAGAACGTTTATATTTACGCGGATTTCAGAAGGAAGACGCTTTGTTTGCTATCGGCATTTGGAATAACCCGGAGATGGGAGAATATCTGCCGGATGAAGCAATGGTTGAGATTGACGAAGCGTACTTAAAGGAGATAGAAGCGCTGGCGGAGGATGAAGTATGCTGCTATATGATAGCTGAATTTAAGGATACACATGAAAGAATCGGAACTTGCAGCTTTATACCGAGTGAGGGCGGCAAGATTTACGACATTGCTTATTGTGTACATAAAAATTATTGGGGAAACGGATATGCCACTGAAATGGCAGGAGGAATGGTTAATTACGCAAAGGAACACGGCGCATGTAAAGTAACCGTCAGAGTCAATAAGGATAATGCCGCCTCCAACGCGGTCGTCAGGAAAATAGGCTTCAAAGTTATTGGTGAAAAATATTATAAAAAGCGCGGAACAGAATTAGAATTCACTGATTATTTGTATGAATTGAATTTCCGAATTGACAAGCCGATGAATTAAATATAGTGCGATATGGAGAGCATATGTAACATATCGCTATGAACCATTTCGTAAAAAACTTGGCGCTACAGTTGGATGCAGCACGTCATTACTGCGAAGAGACGGATATACATATAGCATAAATAAACCCCCTTTTTTATCTTTTACAGGGAATATGCATATTTCTGAATTTATTACGGTCGGCGGCAACCAGTCTGACAAGATGGACATTCATTACAAGGTTTCTGTACGAACATGATGCTCGATAAAAATATGAATCTGCTGGATGATACGCCAGAAAACAGAGAACTATACGAGCAGGATCTGGATAAGATAGAGAATTTGTACCATCTGGCATATGAAATGTGGGGGATTTTGGAGTTGGAATAGGGATGACTATTATCTTAATGTAACATGTCGAAAAATACAAGCAAATGGGAGAAATTCATGCAAAACAAATATATACAAATTGTACCGTCAGATGTATCGCTTACAGAACAAGTTGTGAACTATTACAAAAGGAACAGACAGTTTTTACAGGAGTTTGAACCAATAAGAAGTGAAGAATTTTTCTCCTACGAGTACCAAGAAAAAGCATTGGAAAAAGAAGTTCTTGATTTCAAGGCAGGCAATTCTTATCACTTTTATATTAAATTAGTAGAACAGCCTCAGAACATTATTGGTGCAATAGGACTAAATAATGTTGTAATGGGAGCCTTTTGTTCTGCATTCTTGGGGTATAAGTTAGATGAGAACTATATTAATCAGGGCTATATGACAATTGCAATCTCCATGATTGTGTCATATGCCTTTGATGAGTTACATTTGCATCGAATAGAGGCAAACGTTATGCCAAGGAATAAGGCGTCTTTGAGAGTTCTCGAGAAAAACCACTTTGAAAACGAGGGGTTATCAAAACACTACTTAAATATCAATGGCATTTGGGAAGACCATATCCACATGGTTAGGATAAATTATAGTATGCATTGACGAATTAATACTTGAATTTTTATGTGTAAAATTGAAAAATGGAGGAACATTTTATGAAAAAGGGAATCTGCCTGTTTTTACTGACCTTATGCCTGCTGCTGTCCGCCTGTGCTTCCGCGGAAAAGGCGGACACGGAGCCAGCCCTCGCACCTACGATAGAAGTATCTACTCACGAAGAAATTTCCGTCCCTGAGGAGCCAGCAGAGCCGGAACTGCCACAGCGTGAAAAGGACTGGATCGAGGATATCGAATTCCTACGAGAAGAATACAAAACCAAGCATAAAGATCCCTTTTATTTCTGCTCAGAGGAGGAATTTGA
>CAMWWS010000281.1 GCA_947178085.1 uncultured Lachnospiraceae bacterium
GTCTCAAGACAGTACGGTACAGAAATTGGTTCGTTGCTGTATCCGGCTTTTACCTGATTAAGCGCATTTGTAATCTTCTCAAATGGCCTGACTATAACATATGATGCAAGAATCGAAGCGGAAAGTATAGCCAGAAGAACTATTGCCTCCATGACTAACGCCTTTCTGTTCAAAGTATCCAATGTTACGGCAATATAATCTGTAGAAACACTGGTCAACATAACTCCCCGCACTACATATTGGGGACCGATGGGTTTACCTGCTTCATCAACTTCATCCGTTTCGACCATTTCCATAATCGGCACTGTCATCTCTATAAAGTTGTTTTCGGGATCGTACTGACTGGTATTCTCACCTTTGAGACATCGAATCACTTCTTCCGATATGATTGTCTTACCGCCGCTGATTCCATATGTATCTTTGACCACCTTAAGATTACTGTTAATAATCAAAACACGTCCGTCATATAGGTTTGAGAGCAGACTCAGTTCCGCCTCAATAGCTTCTGATGCCGTTCCCTGTAAATAGCGATAGTTAATCAGATGATTTGCCAGAATATTGAGCTGTGTCTGAACATCAGAAGTACGCAGGCTGACAGCCCGCTGCTCATAGTTCTGCAGAATTGCATATCTCATCATGTTACATGACAATAACCCAATAATAAATGCAATTAGAAAAATACGTATCTTAAGACTGCGCAAAAATTGCAGTTTTTTCAAATTCTTTATTCTATGCAAAGTAATAACCTACTCCCCATTTTGTATGAACATATACCGGCTCGCTCGGTGTCTCTTCAATCTTTTCCCTGAGTCTTCTGATATGTACGTCTACAGTACGCACATCCCCCGGATAATCGCTTCCCCAGACGGTATTAAGAAGCTTTTCCCTGCTGTATACAATATTGGGATTCTTCATGAGCAGCTCCAACACTTCAAACTCTTTAGCTGTCAGATTGATTTCCTTATCGTTAATATAAGCCCTTCTGCCGTCCAAATCCAGTCTCATACCACGGCTTTCAATAGTTCTTGCCGCAGTTTTTTCTTCATTTTTCCTTCCGGTTCTGCGCATAATTGCCTTGATTCTTGCTTTTACTTCCAGAATATTGAATGGCTTGGTGATATAATCATCCGCGCCATATTCCAATCCCAGAATCTTGTCCATATCCTCGCCTTTTGCAGTTAACATAACTATTGGTGTGCTTGAAAATTCCCTTATCTGCTGACATACTTCAAATCCGCTCAGTTTAGGCAGCATAACATCTAACAAAATCATGTCATACTGATTGTTTTTCGCATATTCCAGAGCTTCTTCCCCGTCATAAGCACAGTCCACTTCCATACCGTCCTGTTCTAAGCTGAAACGGATTCCCTTTACAATCAACTTCTCATCATCAACAACTAACACTCTGTTTCCCATAGCACACCTCTATTTTATAATTCCATTTTTAATTTACCGTTATCTTGTCCTTAATTTTCTCATAAGTGCCTTCTTTTATGCCGCTTACTTTCATGATATCCTGAACGGACTGAAAGTTCCCGTTCTCCTGCCTGTATTTTACAATCGCTGCCGCCTTGCCCGCACCGATTCCGTCTATAGAGCTAAGAACACTTTCATCAGCAGTATTAATATTTATGAGCCCGTCCGTATTTCCTACAGCAGCTTCACCCACCGCGGACTGTTCTGTTCCTAAAGCATCAATTCTCCACGATTCCTGAAAAGTTCCGGCATTATTTACCGCTTCCGCCTCTTCCAGTGTAGGTATAATAAGGCGCTGCCCATCCTGCAATATTTCAGCTTGGTTAACATAATCTTCACATGCTTCCTTACTGAATCCGCCTGCTGCCTCGACTCCTTCAAAAACCCTGCTGCCCGCATCAAGCGCATAAACTCCCGGATTTGCAACCGCTCCGCATATATGTACATAAATCACGGCAGGCTCTTTTACAGCAATTACTTCTTCAGCCGCTGCGCTTTCCCCATCAGCTGTCTTTTCCTCATCAGAAACATATTCCGCTTCTTTTGTTTTTCCCTGCTCTTCCAATTCAAAAGCAATATCCTGTTTGCCGGTACACGCAGTTAATGTCAGCAACGGCAGAAGAAAAAACAAAGTTATTTTCAATATATTTTTCTTATTCATATGCATAGTTCCTTTCTGTCTCTCCGGGCTCGCCGGAAAGACTTAAGGAAGTCCCCGCTATGCACTGTATTTCTATTTTAAAATAAATTTTCGACTATGTCCACTTAAAAATAATAATTCCTATAATTGCAATCCCCATACCCGTCAGCTTCCTCATCTCCAGAGGCTGCTTCTCCGTACCAAAAAGTCCAAAAAGCTCAATAAGGTATGCAACAATCAATTGAGAAATTACAATGATCATAACAGCCTTCGCCGGACCGAGTACTTCCATTGCCTTAATAACAGTATAGGTAATAAAAGCTCCGATAGCGCCGCCAAGCAGCATATATTTAGGCTGTACCTTGAATAATGCGCCAAAAGAAGAACGGTCCGAAACAAACCATGCGCACAGACAGACAAGCAGGGCGGTAAACTGAACAAATGCGTTTGCCACCCAGATACTTGACGACTTGGTAACTTGTGTATTGAATACTCCCTGAATACTCATAAAAGCACCCGAGAGCAGGGCGATGAAGAATCCTATCATAATTTTCCCCCTTAAAAGGCAGAGTTTTCTGTATTATTATTGCCGATTCTAATGGGAAATATACCGGGGATTCTATTCAAAAAACGATATCTTTAATTTATTGACTAATTTGCATAATTTCTTTCATCCATGCACTCAAAATGCACCTGTTCTCCACTCGTTGTAATTTTTATATTGTTGCTACTGTATATTTCTGCTATCTTTTCAAGTTCCTTCACTACATCGCCTTCGCTCATTTTCAACATACTTTCAATGTCAGTATCATCCCAAAATGATTGTATGGCATTTATCATACCCTGAATTCGGCGGTCACGTTCACCGACCGTAATCGTTTCTGTATCTGAAATGCTGTATGAAAATCGGTAATATAAACTACACCATGCCGTCCCGTTTTTATTTGTGGTCTTTTGCTGAAGATCTTTGGCATAGTAAGGACTATCCGGTTTTGTTCCGGTGTAAATACTTTGGATTGCTTTCCCGTTTTCCATACCGGACAAAAATACAGTCAGTTTTACGAAGGAAAGTTCCTCGTTATTCAAAGGGACTTGAAAATCATTCCAACCGATATCTTCACTGATTCTTTCCATTCTTTCATGGTTCTCATTTGCCCACACTAATAAAGCGTTATTGAAATCCACAAGCGGCATATTCTGATAGTCTGTTGTTTTCAAAGAAAGCAGGGAACGATAATCTTCTTCTGTTCCGTTTGAGTATCTGCGGGTTTCCTGCTCGTCACTGATTTGCGGCTGCTCGTTTCCGTTATTATCATTTTGTGCAGATAAAGGAAAATATGCATACTCAATGGAAATACCAATTTCCTCTGTTTGTAATTGCCTTATAAGATTATCCGTATCGGTTTGAATAGTAATCAGCATGGAGCTTTCATCTCGCAATTCTTCTTCTGTTTTATCGCTTAATATATCACGCATACCGTTTATAATACTTAAGCGCGTAGTATTATACTCCCTGACAGTAAGCATATCAGCGTTCAAAATACTAATGGTAAATGAATATTCCAATGCAGCATTATCCGCAGGATGGGGAAATTCAGATGCCGTATATCCGCTGTAATCTCTCGATTCCCATTTTTCTGCGGTAAGCGGTTCCAATACATAAAACAGAAAAGCGGCTGTTTCATCAGTATCTTTCAAATCATACAGGGTTTCGCTTTTTGAAAAGCGTTCCAGTAAATCTCTATACTCTGTTGTGTCTGTCAGTTTCCATACTTGGTTCTGGAAATCTGAAATTGTCATATCTTCATAATTGTTAAATTTCAGAGCTGACAGCTTTTGATATTCCTCATCACAAAATGAATCATCCGGCATATCGCTCGGTTCTGACTTTCTGATAGGAATGCCAGTGTTATGCGTATTGCTTTGTCGTACAAATCCTGTCAGTGCACATACAGCTATAAAGGCTGCAAGAATAATTGATAAATATTTCTTCATAATAGAAGCTCCTTTCTATGAACAACTGGTTTTTCCCTTTTTGGGGTTCGAATTAAGAATACCGACATAATATGAATTGACATTGTATTGAATATGTTTTTAATGTGAAAAAGACGATAAGCTCAAAAAGCTCACCGCCTATCATAGACTTCTAAAATTGTATGGAAACAATAACGCCCTGAATTGAATTTGAAATCTCTATTTTTGCTTCATGCAAATCAAGAATTGTTTTAACAATATATAAACCCAATCC
>CAMWWS010000282.1 GCA_947178085.1 uncultured Lachnospiraceae bacterium
TGCTTAAAAATTTCAACTATATCTTGAAATTTATTGTAGTTATATGTCGTCTGTGACACGACACAGAGTTCTTTTCCTCCTGTATAATCAAATTTCTTCGCTTCCTCCAATGATTCTATAACAATTGCCGGAGTCTTACACCAGCCTGCAGTGCCTTCTACTTCAGGGTGGCCTGCGTTACCGATTATAATAATCTGCTTTCCTGCCGCACTTTCTTTTTCCACTATATCATGAATTCTTTTGACAAAAGGACAGGTCATATCAACGCATTTAAGATTCTGCCTGTTAAGCTGTTCATATAGGCTTTTAGCCACTCCATGAGCACGTATAACAACAGTACCTTCCTTTATACTCTCAAGTTCTTTGGCAGACCCTATGACATGTACCCCTTTATTTTCCAAATCCTTAACGACTTCTTCGTTATGGGTTATTGCTCCGTATGTATATATATTTCCATCTGCCCGCGCCTGTTCATATACGGCATCTACTGCCCTTTTTACGCCAAAGCAGAATCCGATATTTTTTGCAACTTTTACTTCCATTACCTGTAGTTTCTCTCCTGTCTGCAAAACTTCTGCATATTATTTTACTGGTTTTTATTTACCATACCGATGATTGTATCTGCGACTTCCTCAATCGTCATATAAGAGGAATCTACAAATGTGGCATCTTCTGCAGCTTTAAGTGGTGAAATTTCTCTTGTCATGTCCTGATTATCCCGCTCTATAATCTCTTTTTCAATTACGTCAATATCACAGGATTCCCCTTTTGCCGTAAGTTCCTTAAATCTGCGTTCAGCACGTACTCTGCTTCCTGCAGTAAGAAAAACTTTCACTTCTGCATCCGGCAGAACACAGGTACCGATATCCCTTCCATCCATTACTACATCAGCATTGGCAGCCAGCTTCTGCTGTAACACCACAAGCTTCTTTCTGACTTCTTTATTCGGGCTCGTAAGAGAAGCCATGTTGCCAACCTGCTGTGTTCTGATAAAGCTGTTTACATTTTCTCCGTTTAAATAAACTATCTGTTCTCCGTCCTCATAACGAATCGTTATATCAGCTTCTTTGCACTTTTTGTTTATCGCGTCCTCATCCTTAGGGTCAATTCCTTCATTCATAATAAAAAGTGCCATGGCACGATACATAGCTCCGGTGTCTACATATATGAAACCGAGCTTCTTTGCAATAACCTTTGCTATAGTGCTTTTTCCTGCTCCTGCAGGACCGTCAATCGCTATTTTATATCCCATTGCTCTTCTCCTGTTTATATTATCATTTATGTTATTTTTATACTGTCTTCTATAAACTTCTTATATGCTGTCTCCTGCCAGATGCCCGGTTGACCATGCAATCTGTAAATTAAATCCACCCGTTAAAGCGTCCAAATCCAATATCTCCCCTGCAAAATACAAGCCCTTAACAATCTTGGATTCCATAGTAGACGGATTGACTTCCTTAACGCTTACGCCACCCTGAGTAATAATCGCTTCATCAAAACCTCTTGTACCATTTATATGAAGAATCAAGTGCTTCATCAGATACACCAGATTCTTTCTTTCTGCTCTTGTAACCTCATTCACCTTTTTTTCCGGAAGAATTCCCGATAGTTCTATCATCACCGGAACAAGCTTAGAAGGCAGCAATCCGTTTAAAGAGTTTTTAAACTGTCTGTTCTGATTTTCCTCAAAATCCCTCAGAACCCTTTTTTCAAGCTGTTCTTCAGACAAAGCGGGTTTTAAATCTAATTCACAAATAATATTATCTTTTTTCTTGCATCTCTCATAAAAACTACTGGCGGAAAGTACCAGTGGTCCGCTTATTCCGAAATGTGTAAAAAGCATCTCCCCGAATCCACGGTATACCTCTTTATTTCCGTCTTTCATTATAAGATTAACATTCTTTAATGCCAGCCCCTGTAAACGTGTACACCATTCTTCTGATACATTAAACGGCACCAGCGACGGTACACAGTTCTTTATCTTATGACCTATGCTTTCAGCCATCTTAAGACCGTCTCCTGTCGAACCGGTGAGAGGATATGATAGTCCGCCCGTTGCAAGGATTACAGCGTCCGCCTGCTCCTTTCTGCCATTCTCCAACAGTACTCCGCAGACCTGCTTTGAGCCTTCCGATGTATTTTCCTCAATCAAAAGCTCACTTACCTTCATTTGCAGACAAATTTCAACTTTTCTTTTTTTTAAAATACGCTGTAATGCCGCAATAATATCCGAAGAGTGGTCTGACACCGGAAAAACACGTTCTCCCCGCTCTATCTTAAGGCGACAACCTGCTTCCTCTAACAATGCCATCATCTGTCTGTTATCAAATCCATAGAACGCACTATATAAAAACTTCGGATTGGATACAATACTTTCAAAGAATTTATCCGCCTCACAGGCATTAGTTACATTACACCTGCCCTTGCCTGTAATAAAAAGCTTTTTTCCAAGCTTTTCATTCTGTTCCAATAAAAGCGTCTCATGTCCATTACAGGCAGCGCTTACTGCCGCCATCATTCCGGCGGCTCCGCCGCCAACTACGATGATTCTGCTCATTTTTCTTCTTTCCACAGAGGATTATATAACATAGGCTCCTCATCTATAAAATTAATCTCATCATTCAAATAAACCTGATAGTTATTCCATGCATTCTCCAGATTTTTTAGATTCAGTTTTACATTCTCCGGCCGCTTCAGGCACATTGCAACGACCAGCGCATTAATCAGGCTAAGCGGCGCCACCAAAGAATCTACTATTGAAACCATATCGCTTCTGGCAAGCAGATTGCAGGAAGAATACAAATTCATTGGTGAATGAACACTGTCTGTAATCGTAATTACTTTTGCATTCCTGTCGTTGGCAAACTCTATTGCCTTTAATGTGCGCATGGAATATCGCGGAAAACTTATTCCTATAATTGCATCATTTTCATCAATTCTTATCATCTGTTCAAAAGTTTCCGACACGCTTGTAGTTCTAAGCAAAATTACATTTCCCCTGATCATATTCAGGTAAAACTGTAAAAAATCCGCCAGAGGCGCACAGCTTCTAATTCCCATTATATAGACATTCTTAGCTTCCAATATAATATCAACTGCTGTTTCAAACGCTGCTGAATCAAGATTATCTATTGTATCTTTTATTTTTTCAATGTCAGCATTAAGCACAGATGTCAGAATTTCTGACTGCGAGCTTCGTCCATACTTGGCACCTATTCTCTGCACGGAATTGATTTTATTCTGTACCCAATCTTCCAAATCTCTCTGAAACTCAGGATATCCGCTGTATCCGACAAAAGTAGCAAAACGCACAACAGTAGACTCGCTGATACCTAATGTTTCTCCCATCTTCGCTGCTGTCATAAACACAGCCTGTCCATAATGGTCAGAAATAAAGTCTGCAATTGCTTTCTGGCTCTTACTCATTTTGCCATAATACTCATTAATTCTTGTAATAATGTCGTAACGATTCTCCATCCGGGCCACCGACCCCTTCCCGCTCTTGTAATTTAACTATAAAAATACTAAAGTATGTTTCTTTTGTTTTTATTCTTATATTTATATACTTAAAGAAAAGATTTGTATGATTCTTCTAAAAGCGTTGTGGTTTCTTCTTCACTCAGATCATAATCCCCGGTCAACGACATACAAGCCGCACCGTGAATGAAAATCCACATTTTCATAAACATTACACTCGGATTGCTGCATCCATTTTGCTTGGCATTATTAATTTCTTTTACAACAGCTCCATCCGTGCCATTCAAAATATCATACAGACTCTTTCCATGTCGGTTTTCAGAATCAAACAACAGCCTGAACAGCTTTGGGCTTTTCTGTGCAAAGCTGATATATGCAAGACCAAGGTTTACAAAAGGCGTGTCATTTTTTTTAGGAAAATTTTCATAATATGTATTAAAAAAATCTATGACATGCTCAAACAACTCTTTTCCCAGTTCTTCCATATTCTTATAAATTCTGAAAATCGGCTGTGTAGAACAGCCCGCTTTCGCCGCAAGAGTTCTTGCTGTCACACTGTCGAACCCTTCTTCGCTCGTCATTTCAAACGCTGCATTTAAAATATCCGTTTTTGTAATAGTTTCTTTTCTTGCCATACCGCACTTCCTCACTTTGTGTAACGCTTACATTTAACGCTGCATTAAATTTAAGTTACGACTTGTTTATGTAGCTATTTTTTATAACATATGTTATTATAATATATTTATGTAATCGCAGTCAATACAAAAAAATATATTATTGTAAAAAAATAACAGGTAGTTGGCAAAAGGCAGTTAAGAAACTAAATTCTCAACTGCCTTTTTACCCTACTTACTATATACTATATATTAC
>CAMWWS010000283.1 GCA_947178085.1 uncultured Lachnospiraceae bacterium
TGGTAAACGGTACTTCCGGTATTGCAGTAGGTATGGCTACCAATATTCCGCCTCATAATATGAGGGAAGTAATAAGTGCTGTCGTAAAGATTATAGATAATCAGGTACAGGAAAACAGAGGCACTGAGATAGAAGAAGTATTAGAGCTTATAAAAGCTCCTGATTTTCCTACCGGCGGCATAATACTTGGTACTAGAGGAGCAGAAGAAGCATATCGTACCGGACGTGGAAAAGTAAGAGTACGTGCTGTAACAAATATAGAATCAATGCCTAATGGTAAGAACCGTATAATAGTTACGGAACTTCCTTATATGGTTAATAAGGCAAATTTGATTATGAAAATTGCCGATATGGTTAAACTTAAGAAAATTGACGGTATTACTGACCTTCGTGATGAAACTAATCGTGAAGGTATGAGAATCGTAATTGAATTAAGAAAAGACGTAAATGCAAATGTTATTTTAAATCAACTTTATAAACATACGCAGCTACAGGATTCTTTTGGTATCATTATGCTTGCTCTTGTAAATCAGGAGCCTAAGGTAATGAATATTCTGGATATGCTTCATTATTATCTGGAGCATCAAAAGGATGTAGTAACAAGAAGAACAAAATATGATTTGAATAAGGCAGAAGAAAGAGATCATATTTTACAGGGATTGCTGATTGCTCTTGATAATATTGATGAAGTAATACAGATTATACGAAGCAGCCAGACAACTCAGATTGCAAAAGACAGATTGATAGAAAGATTTGCTCTTACCGATATTCAGGCTCAGGCTATCGTAGATATGCGTCTGCGCGCTCTGACAGGATTGGAAAGAGAAAAGCTTGAGAATGAGCATAGGGAATTATTGGCAAAAATTGCAGAATTAAAAGCAATTTTAGCAGATGAAAAATTACTGCTTGGAGTAATAAAAGAAGAAATATTGATTATTTCTGAAAAATTCGGTGATGATAGAAAAAGTAAAATAGGATACGATATCTATGATATTGATCAGGAGGATTTGATTCCTAAAGGTAATACAATTATAGCCATGACTAATTTAGGCTATGTAAAACGTATGACTGTGGATAACTTCAAATCACAGCATCGTGGTGGTAAAGGAATTAAAGGAATGCAGACTATCGAGGAAGATTACATAGAAGATCTTCTTATGATGACTACGCATGATTATCTTATGTTTTTCACTAATTTCGGAAGAGTATACCGTTTAAAGGCATATGAGATTCCGGAAGCCGGACGTACCGCAAGAGGAACTGCTATTATTAATTTATTGCAGTTAAGTCCCGGTGAAAAAATTTCGGCAATGATACCGATTAAAGAATATGATGAAAATAAAAATCTTTTCATGGTAACAAAAAACGGTATTGTTAAGAAAACTTCTATAATGGAATACAGTAATGTCAGAAAAAAAGGGCTTAACGCCATAAATATCCGTGAAGATGATGAATTAATTGAAGTTAAATCTACGGATAAAGATACGGAGATTTTCTTAGTAACAAAATTAGGTATGTGTATCAGATTTAAGGAAACAGAAGTAAGAGCTACCGGAAGGGCTTCAATGGGAGTTTATGGAATGAAGCTGTCTAAAGGTGATGAAGTAGTAGGAATGCAGTTGGATCATCAGGGCAATTCTCTTCTGATTGTTTCTGAAAATGGTATGGGTAAACGTACCTTTTTAGAAGAATTTACTTTACAGCACCGTGGAGGTAAAGGAGTTAAATGCTATAAGATTACTGAAAAGACTGGTAATGTCGTTGGCGTAAAAGCTGTTAATGACGACCATGAAATTTTGATGATTACCACAGAAGGCATCATTATCCAGCTTCGTATGGAAGATATTTCAACTTATGGCAGAATTACATCCGGCGTGAAGATGATGAATCTGGAAGATGGCGTAAAAATAGCTAAGATTGCTAAGGTTCGGGAGAAATTAAGCGACGGAGAGCAGGAGATTGAGAGTGTTGATAATGTAGACGATGAATATACGGAGGATGAGGAAGAGATAAATTTACTGGAAGAAGAAGTGGATGAGTGATTTCTAAAATAATGTTATTCAAGACGATCGTTGTACAATATAGACAAATCAACGCAGGCACGCTTTCGCTACGGTTCAGCCGCAGTGGTACTAAGGCTGCAAAATACGCAGCCTAAGGACCAGCGGCATCACAGTACCTGCTTATGATATTGTCTATATTGTACAACTAGGTTTTGGAAATATATAGTTTAGCGATAGCTTAGGCTGATTCGAGTGTCGAAATGTGCTTCTATAAAATTATATGCAATCTTCCATTTCAATTTATAAAAATACCTTTTAATATTCGAACATAAAAAGTATATTCTTCGAAAGGATATAAGTAATGGGGCAGATTGCGAATCAGATGGTGATTGAAAAAATTGTTCAATTAATACAAAGGAAAAAAGATAGGAAGGAAGAAAAGAATAAGGATAAAAAAGAAAAAGGTGTATGAATGTATATGAAAATAGCAGTAATGGGGGATATACATAGTAATCATATAGCATTTGAAACATGTATAAATCATGCATTGGATAGAAATGTGGATGAATTTATTTTTTTGGGTGATTATATAAGTGATTGCCCGTATCCGCAGAAAACGATGCAGATTATATATAATATGCAGAACAATTATAAATGTAGGTTTATTCGTGGAAACAGGGAAGATTATATGTTGAATCACAGGAAGAATCATGAAGAAAGATGGACATATTCTTCTGCCAGCGGGAACCTTCTTTATACATATGAGAATCTTTCTAAAGAGGATTTAGATTTTTATGAAAGTCTGGATATACAGGGAATGTATCAAAATGATAGATTCCCTGTATTTAGGTATTGTCATGGTTCTTTAAACTCTTCTACCGAACCATTGATTCCCGAAAATGAAAATATGAAATCTATTATAGAAAGTTTGGATGTTGATTTACTAATCTGCGGTCACACCCATATTCAAGGAACCAGAATGTACGGAAATAAGAGAATAATTAATCCCGGATCTGTTGGAGTACCTATGTATCATAATGGAAAAAGTCAGTATATGATATTGCATGGAACAGATAAAGGATGGGAAGAAGAATTCTTTCAACTGGAATATAATGTTGATGCCGTTAAGAAAGAATATGAATCCTCCGGTTTAGATAAAAAAGCTCCTTATTGGATAAAATTAACTGTTCATGTTCTTGAAACAGGTGATGATTATACATTTCCATGCCTTGCGCTTGCTAAGAAATTATGTGAAGAAGCGGAAGGAAGTGCAAATTGGCCGGATATTCCGGAAAAATATTGGGCAATGGCGGCAAAGACATTTGGGATAGAATAAATTGTTTATTTGATTATAATTATGGCTGGATTTTTTTACAGAAAGGAAGCATTAATATATCATGAAATCATCAGAAGAATTGCGCAGCAGTCTGCGTGCAATTAACAGAAAAAGTTATCCTGCATATAAATCTTTGGCGGGAAGTTATTCTTTTGGAAAATATATATTGAATATTGAGCATGTACAAGGAGACCCTTTTGCAGCTCCGTCCAGACTGAGTGTAAAAGTCGGCAGTCAGAATGCCGGTTTTCCCGCTGAGTATTATGGAACAAAATGGAACAAGATTGCTTTGGAAGATTATTTAATAAGGCGCTTTCATAATCAGACGGACAAGTTTTGTTTTCAGGCAAAGGGCTCAGGAAAAAGTGGAATTATAACTGTAAGCCGCTGCGGACAGGAAATTCTGGAACGTACGGCATGCGAAATTATAAATGGAGATGTTATAGTAAGGTTTGAAGTAGGATTTCCGGCAAATGGGCGTACTATTAATTCGACAGAGTTGGAGAAGATTCTGTTTGATTTTCTTCCTCAATGTGTTGAACAGAGTCTGTATTATGCGAAAACTCCCAAGCAGGAATTGGAAAAAACTATATTTCTGGCAGAAGATCAGCAGTATATAAGAGAAGAACTGAAAAAACTAGATATGGCAGCATTTGTTGCAGACGGCTCGATACTGCCCAGAGAGAGTGGTGTATCTGACAGACCGTTAAAAGACGGTATACCGTTTAAAGCTCCTGATTCCATGGCGATAAATTTACATCTTCCGCATAAGGGAGAGCTCCGCGGAATGGGAATAAAAAACGGAATTACCTTAATAGTCGGCGGAGGATATCACGGAAAGTCTACGCTCCTTAAAGCGTTGGAGCGCGGAGTGTATAACCATATTGCAGAAGACGGAAGAGAATATGGTATTACAGATGAAACTGAGCTTAAAATTCGTGCAGAAGAAAGAAGAAAAATTACAAATACGGATATTTGATTATTCATAAAA
>CAMWWS010000284.1 GCA_947178085.1 uncultured Lachnospiraceae bacterium
TGCTATTAACAGGTATTTGAATATAAAATCGTAAGAATCAGTTAAAGACAGGTATAATCATATTTGTAAAAAACATAAAACAATGAGGTGATTTGTATGAAATTGAAAAGATTTTTTAATATATGCCTTTCAGCATCAATTTGTCTGGCTCTGTTTGCTGGCTGCGGTAATTCTACATCGTCTGTTTCCGCAGATCTGTCTTACACACAGGCTGACATTGGAACGATTCCAATATCTTCAGATGTGCAGATAGTGGGTTTAGGAGAAGCGAGTCATGGCGTGGCGCAATATCATCAGATGAAAGCTGATGTGTTCAAAGCATTAGTGGAAAACAATGGCTGCCGTACTTTTATCATAGAAGGAGATTTTGGCGGTGCGCTAAAAGTGGATCAATATATTAATGGTGGTAATGGTAATGCCAAGGAAGCAGTTGCGGAAATTGGCTTTTCCATTTATTGTACACAGGAAATGGCGGATCTGGTAGATTGGATGCGTTCATACAACGAAACCGTTTCGCAGGAAAAAGCATTGCATTTTTATGGTATGGATGTACAGGGGTTTGATAACAACAAAGAATATCTGTTTTCCGTTATCGACCAAGCCTACCCGGAATTAAGTGCAGAATATTCAGAAGTATTTGCACAACTTACAGATGAAAATAGATATTCTTTAGATAAAACCATATTGAATAGTGCAAAAGAAGGCGTTTCAGAGTTTTTACTTAAACTGGACGCTGCTGAAACCGACATTGCAGAGAGTCTGGGCCAGCCCGCCTTTGATTTTGCAAAAGAATGTGTAAATACCATTTATGCGTTTTGTGAGGTGCAGTTGAGTGACAACTACAATGCCACCCGTGACCAATATATGTATGAGAAGGTAGAGTGGTTTATGCAGCATGGCGATGGCAGCGTCCTGTTTATCAATGGACATAATGGACACATTGGAAAAACATCTGTGGCAGGCTATACCTGTTTAGGAGAATTGTTATCGGAAAATCTTGACAACGGCTACTATGCGATTGGGACGGACGCACAGAAAACACAATTTAACTCCCAGAAAGACAATGGGGATTTCGAGGTTATTGAAGTCAGCAATTCAAATGATCTAAACAGTCAACTTACTAATGCCGATAACAGTCAGTATTTTATTGACTTTACAAGTCCTGCCTTGGATGAAACATGGAAACAGATTCTGAGCAGTGAGCAGACAATTACTACGCTTAATGTCGGTTTGTCCAGTATGCTGAAAAAGGTAAAAGCTGCATATACAAGTACGATTATTCCACAGGATACTTTTGATGGTATGATTGTTTTCAAGGCTGTTACACCGTCAACATTACTTAATAAATAAAAATATATTCCCTGATTTTAATAAAGCGGATAATCCGTAAGAAATGCGTACCTATGGTGAGTGCCAAAAACAAAAATTTTGTCATTTACTATGGGTACGCATTTATGATATCTGAACCTGCTGTATGAATAAGCCCTCTTTGATCAAGGTTTCATGGTAGATATTATCATAGCGGTTCAATATCTCAGACACATTGTAAAGACCGATACCATGTCCAGCTCCCTTTGTGGTTACATCCTTTTTAAGCATCTGGTCTACAGAGAGTCCTTTGTCAATAAACGTATTTGATATAATAAATACGATATCCTGATTCATTTTGCCCAGATGAAAGTGAATGACCGGGTGTTCTGTTTCCAGACATGCCTCTATGGCATTATCGAGATAAATGCCGAGCATTCTGGTAAGATCAACCGGCTCCATATGAATGGAATCAATTTGATCCGGAATATCTATATTCACTTCGATATCCTGATTGACAGCTAAGAGCAGTTTAGTATATAAGATGCTTTTCAGTTCCAGTATATTGACATTTGACAAGTTGTTCAATGCCCCATTTTTTTGCGTGAGGTTTTTTTGCATCGGTAAAATATGCTCATAGAAATAGGTTCCCAGTTCTTCATATTTTTTCTCATCAATATATGCAGCGAGGGAAGCCATGATATTGATATAATCATGCCTGAAGGAACGCAGGTTATTATATACCATTTCCAGGTTTTTTGTGTATTCGTTTAAGTTTTCCAGATACTCAACTTTTTTCTGCGCTTCATAATTTTTCCGGGTTGTGTGCAGCACGATAAGGATCATGCTTATTGTAAACAGAAAATAAAGGACAAGCGAAGAAATCATTAAAATGAACTCTCTGCGTGTAATTTCCAGGTTATCAAAAAAAGAAGCCATCGTGAGAAGCATAAATGCACAAAGCAAAAGGATTAAAGCGAGCAAAGTGAGCAGTTTTTTGTTCATTTTTTCAAAAGTACTTATAAGATATCTTTGAAGCAACCGTCTGACCAGATAAAGAACGGGGCAGGATGCTGCTATTGTGCAGATGTGAAATATGGCTACAAGAAATTTATCAGCATTTAATTCTTTGATGGAGAGACCCCATAATATATTGGCGGCAAACGTTATTAAATTGCCTAAAATGTTGTTGAAAATATAACCAAGCGGAATATAAAAAACCGAATATAATTTCTTAGTGAATTTCACTAACAGAATAGAATTGACCGCCAGTATAACAAATAACATAGGATAAAAGGTGAAATATACCATTATGAAAAAAAGCGTTGAAAATGAGAAAAAGAAAATGGGATATTTCTTTATGGAAAGATGAGGATGAGTCAGTATAAAAATATTACATATCATCATAAGCGCAGTCAATATGGAAGCAATCAAATATAGTGTAATCATAAAAACTCCTTAAAGCAGCATATTATTGTAATCAGTTTCGATAAATGCTCCGTAAGAACGCTCACGGAGCCGCCAATGTGTTTTGTCAGTAAAGCTGCCCCCAAAAACCAACGCCAAGACCCGCGAGCGAATCTTGGCGTTTCACTCATTATAGCTTATTGTGGATAAATTGGCAAGAAAAATAGCGGTTATGATTAAAAAACGGGCGTTTACGACAGAAAAGATAAAACAGGGATTTTTGCTTTATAATAAAGTTGTTAAAAAGAAAATCTGAGTAACAGGATTAGGAGGCGGAATATGAGTTGTGTATTAAGAGTTAAAGATGTCAGTAAAAGGGCAAAAGATTTTCAAATTTTGAATAAAGTATCCTTTGAACTTGGAAGCGGAGAGATTGTCGGGCTGATTGGACCGAATGGAGCCGGAAAAACCAGTATCATGAAAATCTTAGTAGGGCTGACCAGAAATTATACCGGGGAAGTGGATCTGAGTGGTGTCAGGGATATTGGCAGCATGATCGAGACACCCAATTTTTATCCGTACAACACGGGATATCAGAATCTCATGTACTTTGCCGGATTAAATGGTGTAGGAAAAAAGAAGGTAGGAGAATTGCTGGAACTGCTGGGGCTTATGGATGCTGCGAATAAGAATGTCAAAACGTACTCCCTTGGCATGAGGCAAAGGCTGGGGATTGCACAGGCTTTATTAAAAGACCCTGATGTGCTGGTACTGGATGAGCCGACCAATGGACTGGACCCGGAAGGTATCTATGAAGTACGTGAATATATCCGGAAGATTGCAAATGAAAAAAACATCACAGTATTGATATCAAGCCATTTATTGGGTGAGTTGGAAAAAATGTGTGATAGGGCGATCATAATCAAAAAAGGTGAGGTCATTCGGTTTATGGACTTCCGGGGTGTCAGGAAGGAGAAACCGATTACTTATGTAATAGAAAGCCTGGACACGGAAACTGCACAAAAAATCCTTCAGGAAAATGGATATCATGTGGTTTCGCAGAACGGGCAGGAGTTACGGCTCCACATTGATGCCGATGAAAAAAAGGATGTGGCAAAATTACTGGTATCACACAATGTAGTAATGACAGGGCTTTATGAGGCAGGCGAGACGCTGGAGGATACATTCTTAGAGCTTATGAAAGACTAAGTACGATTTTATCAACTGTTTGAACCGAAAGGAGTCATTTGGCTTCTTTCGTTTTGGCGGTTTATGAAAAATATGCGGAATGATAGTAATTTGTCCTCTTTTTTATTGACAAATTCCAGGCATTTCGTGATAATAAAACAACGGACAATTCGTCCCGTGAACTGTCTTTATGTTAGTCGAAAAAGAACTGCCCTATATGGTAGCCGGAAAGATTTGCTTTCGCTATGGTAAGGTGTCAGATGTAAGGAGAAATGCAGTATGTTAAAAATATATATTTGTGAAGATATAGAAGCGCAAAGAGATAAAATACAGCAGGTGGTCGAAAATATTGTCCTAATGGAAGATCTGGACATGGAACTGGGC
>CAMWWS010000285.1 GCA_947178085.1 uncultured Lachnospiraceae bacterium
ATCATAATCCGTAACGGGCAATGCACTGCATGTTCTGTCTACGCAAAAACGTGCGGCAATTCCCGTTTCGCACATAAATTTCTGAAATGTGTCCGTATCCCGCCACATCCCGCAGTTTTCCAATATGCTCATCATACTGATTGCATATGTGTTCCAAGCTGAAAACACTTCAACTATTAATTTGTTACCAGACATCTATATTTCCTCCTCTTCCTGATTTTAAATTCATTATATCGCAAGAGGTATGACATATGATGTCATAGTCTTGATAAAATTTCACTAAGCCTTTGCTTCATATATTCATTAAGCCATTTTGGGGAAAGAATCCGAAATTCAAGATTGCTTGCTATAAGTACGCTTATAAACAGATCCGGTTCATAGAATGCATAAGTATATATATCATCAACATTTGTCTGACAAATAAAATAATCCAGCACAGTAGTGGAATTTCTCTCTCCGGTTATTTGCAGTTTTGCAATATATGGTTCTTTGATTACTCCGCTATATGGCTGGTTTTCTGTAATTTTATTAAGGATTTCCGCCTGATTTCTATACTGCCGATAACCAAACGCACCTATATTCTGACATTGCTCTGCCAGTAAAATCATAGCATTTTTTTCATTATCGGACAGGAAAAAACTGGGAAGGATAAAATCCTTCTCATACCGATAACCTCGCTGCCTGCTGCAATAAATAAGCGGCGCATTCATAGAATCGCGCATATACTCGATATCCCGCTGCGCCTGTCGGGCGGAAATCTCAAACTGCTGTGACAGTAGCCTTGCATTAGGATAACCGTTACTGATGATTTTATTATGAAACCATGTTATTCTCTGATAATTTGAAATAATATCACCTCATTATTCCAGCATGCAAGGCCCTGTCAACATCATTATCGCCACAAATTAATATCGCCGCTTGACTTGATAATATTCTGAAAACGATTATATAGTATCGTCCACCTTAGCACCCTTAAGGTCTTCATCCAGAAGCTTCATTTTCTGCAGCATATCTTTGATTTCCGCCTTTATCTGTGACGGAAGCGATTCAGCGCCGGTATAATTTGCTTCTGCTGCTTCCAGCAAATCTTCCTGCTCTCTGGCGTTTTTACGTTGCTCTACCCTGGCTTCTTCCGCGTCTCTGTTTTCTTCGCGCTTTAGCTCAAGCTGCTCTTGCAGTTCTTCTTTTTCTTCCTTTTGCTCTTCGAGTTTTTCTTCCTGCTCTTCTTTCTCTTCCGCCTTCTTTTTCGCTGCTTCCTGCTGTTCTTCAAGAGTTTCATCAACATGATCCTTGGCTTCGCCAATCAACATGCCAATGGCTTCCTTGCTGGCAGCTGCATTTATTTCATCCGCTTCCTTCTGCGCATCTACCATTCCATGATATTTAAGACGCTCTATCCGGGTGGTGCGGATGGCGGCATTTTCAGCAATCATTTCATTTTCGGCTTTATCTACTTTGCTCTGTCTGTCATCAATTACAGCGTCCAGCTCCAACGCACGCTGTTGGTACTCAGTGCGTGGCTGGTTCTCAAGCTCCTTAAGCCGCGCTCTCTCCTCTTCAGTAAACGGAGTATATTGATTCTTATCAGGAAACATCTGCCGCTCCAGCAATTCCAAATCTTTTTGTTCCTGACTGTCATCTGTTATTCCATATTCCTCTTTAAGCGCTTCTTTACGTGCCTTATAATCCGCGACCGCATCAGCATTCTCGATCATTTCTGATCTCAGTTCCTGAATATGCGTTCTTCTGTCCTCTATGTCTGAATCTATCTTCTTATCTCCTGCCCATGCGTCGCTGACTACTTTCATCGCACGTTTCCTTGCAAGCTGCTTACGCATCAGAAGCGTATCCGTTCTGCTGCCCAGCTCGCTCATATTAATAGTACCGTTATGCTTAGGCTGACTGTTGTTATTTTTACCCTGCCTTGCTTCCCTGCGCGCCTGTATTTTTTCAATATTGCTGTTCCCGTGTCCGAAAGCGCCGCTTCTCATTAATTGTACTGACATGACAATACCTCCCTGTATATGATTTATTAGTCGATGGCAAAATCCGTTTTGCCATCTTCGCTGCACGATTGTGCGTTCTTCTGTTGAAAAATATAGTATGAGTTTTCTATAGTATAGTTATCGGTTAATTTCGGTAGATGACTTAGTAAAATAAGGGACAATGTTGTAAAATTGAGTTTTTTTGATGTGAGCGGCTAATTCTTATTCCTCCAGAAGCTTTACTGCCTCCACTAAATAGCCATATGCTTCTAATTTCAATCGCTTTATGTATGCAAGACTTTTATACTTTGACTTTCCTATACTGTCCTTTATATATTCTTCAGGCTTATCAATTCTGGAAAATTTGTGTTTTTTTAATATGCAAGCTGCCATATATATTACGCTGCATGCCTGAATTGCTGCAATTTCTCCCGAATAATTTTCTCTGTATATATGTGTCCGAATGCTCTTAATTCCTCCCATCAGCTTTTGATACTCTTCCGGCTGATTATTTCCCCTTGAAATAATACATGACGCTGTCCTAATAGTATCCTGCAAAGCCTCTTCTGCACTGCTGCCATTACCCCGATATGCTATCTCTGATTCAACTGTCTTCATGTACGATTCGTAAATATCCTGAAAATTATCACATTCTTCTATCAAGGCAGCAACATCAAAAAATTGCTTGATAATTTCCATTTCCTTATTTACATCAAACGGAATCCCTGTTGTATGAGGAGCAAATGCTGTCAGTTTATCTCCCAGTATACAATCGATACTTGGAACAGTAACTAAATTATAAGGTTCCTCAGTCAATAAAATTTCATTTACAATTTTCTTTTTAACTAATGTATTATAGTGATTTTCCTCAAAAAGCACATCCAATAAAATATAAAACTGTTTCTTTTTTACAGGAGAATCATAATAGAACTTAAAATGCCTTTTTTCTATTTGATTTTTTCCTATCCTTGTCTGTTCTTCCACTTCTTTAAAAGGAAAAATTTTTGCTGCCTCCTGAATATAATGAGAAATATCAACTCCGGGTTCAACAATAATGTCAATATCAGTAGACAACCTTCTTGGCTTCTCCAGAAGCAGCATCAGACAAGTTCCACCCTTAAATATAAAAGGCATCTTTACCCTTACCAGCGACTCCAACAAACCAAACGCATACACTGCGCGCTCCAAAATCGCCGGATCACTACTGCTATTCAGCCTCAATGCATTTATATGGTTCATCTCAAAATTTTCCTGTTTCAACATTCGTTATGCTCCTACATTCACTTCTATTCCCGCTTCTTCCGTAAGGAAATTATAGACCTCTTTTTTCTTGTTCCTCCTGTTCGCATAACGAAATAATTTCGTCTGATCGATGTAATATTTATCAAACATTTCTGCTATAGCTCTCGCATATTCTCCAATATGCACCATACTTCTAAGATTTTTGTTTGCAAACAGGTCTACTATTACTTTTTCCAGCGGCGTGTTATGACGTTCCGGACTTCCCTTGGGTGCTTCTGATATCAGCCGATCAATGATTACAGTATTCGGTCTACCATAGCGATATAACTCTTTTTCATTTGGTGTAAGAAGCACGCTTCCTGAATACTTCTCACTTAGCTCAGTATATACAAAGTCACATCCCATACGTTCCACTTCAATAAAAATTTTATTTTGGGCTATCTGGTGATTCCAAAATTCATTCAGCCAACTAAGCTCCCACACCCGATAATCCAATAACGGATACTTTTGCCCCATCATTTCAACCAGCGGCTTAGCTTCTTCAGAGTATTGATTTATATATATTTCCTTGTTTGTTCTTCCGTCGTTTTTTTTATACTGATTTCTTCCAACCCTTACTACAATGCCCTCTTTCAGCAGCTTCTCCAATAAATTACGAAACAAAGTCTCCCTGAAATCCGGGCTGACCTTCATAGCTATTTCTATCAGATACTGTCTGTCTAGAATAGTTTTATCCGGTATTTTCTTTTCTATTTCTTCTTCTACTTTTATATAATCCATATATATCACCTCAACCATATTGTCATTTTTATGATTTTTTGCCGTTTTGGTTGAATATAGTGTAGCATTTCCTTGCACTTTTTTCAATAACCAAATCGTCACTTTTTTATTTTTTTGCCGTCTTGGTTATTTCTGCATTCATAAACAAAAGCCACCTCAATTCTCAGTCAATATTTCCCCTATATGAATTTAATATTAAATATTTTTGCAGAAAACGACCATTAAAACAAAAAATATCCCCTTAAATCAAACCATAGTTTAATTCAAGAGGACTT
>CAMWWS010000286.1 GCA_947178085.1 uncultured Lachnospiraceae bacterium
GAGTAATGCTGTAGCAATTACGAACTTAATTATTGGATATATATTTAGGAGGCGCATAATTACAAATGGGATATACGGAGATGGCGATAGAGGGTAGAAATGCCGTAATTGAAGCGTTTCGTTCAGGAAAGACCATAGATAAGCTTTTCATTCTTGACGGATGTCAGGATGGTCCGATTATGACCATAAAAAGAGAGGCAAAAAAACAGGACTGTCAGGTTAAATATGTAAAGAAAGAAATGCTTGACCAGCTTTCGGAAACAGGAAAGCATCAGGGAGTTATTGCTAAGATGTCGTCATATGAATATGCCAGTGTGGAATATATATTAGAAAGAGCAAGACAAAATGGAGAGGATCCTTTTATTTTCCTCCTTGATAATATTGAAGACCCACACAATCTGGGAGCCATCATCAGAACAGCGAATCTGGCAGGAGCGCACGGAGTTATTATTCCCAAGAACCGGGCGGTTGGACTGACGGCGTCAGTTGCAAGGGCATCTGCGGGGGCGCTGAACTATACACCTGTAGCTAAAGTCACTAATTTGAATAAGACAATGGAGGAACTGAAGAAAGAGGGTCTATGGTTTGTTTGTGCCGATATGGGTGGTACGACTATGTATCAGCTTAACTTGAAGGGACCTATTGGAGTTGTTATTGGTAATGAAGGTGAAGGCGTAAGCCGATTAGTAAAGGAGAATTGTGATTTTATAGCATCTATTCCGATGAAAGGAGATATAGATTCTCTGAATGCTTCCGTGGCAGCAGGAGTGATTGCTTATGAAATCGTAAGGCAAAGGTGGACAAAATGAGAAAAATATTCCGATTTATGTTAGTTGAATTTTATGTGCTGGCGGTTTTGGCAGTGACGACTGTTGAAGCTAAAGGTTATGTTGAACGCACGGAAGAAAAAGCAGAAGAACAACAGGATACGGAGGAAGTCATGGCAGTAAATGTAATGTTGACTGTCGAAAATGATGTGGATGCAGATGAAGAACCAAACACTAATGAAGAATCGGATATTGATGAAGAATCAAACAGCAATGAAGAAACGGACAATGATATAGAACCTAATAATAATGAAGAATCAAATATTGATGAAGATATAAACAGCGATGAAAAAGCGAGCGATGATGTAGAATCAAACAGCAATGAAGAGTCGAATATTAATGAAGAAATAAACAGTGATGAACAATCGGACAATGATGTAGAATTAGATAGCAATGAAGAACCGGATAATGATTTAAATATAAGAGTGTATTTTGATTTCATTGGTAAGTGGAGGAATGTATGCGGACTGTTTGTGACTGAATTTGATAACATCAATGGACCGCTTGATTCGTATGACAAAACGATGAAAATAAATCAGTTGGACAAGAAGCGTATAACGGATAATGAATATGATTTTTCGCAAGTGAAGATTGCATGTCTGGGAGACAGTGTTACCATTGCTTCTAATCTGGAAGATGAGGAAAATTATGAGCAGTATGCTTATCCTGCAATATTGAAAGATTTGTTGAAAGCAGGAGAAGTATATAATTTGGGTATTGGAGGTTCTTCTATCGGCAGATATTGGTTTGAACCTTTTGTGGAGCGATATACGGATATTCCGGAAGATACGGATATTATTATTGTTATGGGTGGATATAACGATGGTTTTTGCGCTACCAAAAAGGAGTTTGGCAATCTGGATGAGAGAGCATACCGCACTTTTTGCGGAGACTTGGACGAGTTGATGAAGGGGCTTAAGGAGAATTATCCGGACGCGGTAGTTTTCTTTGCCGCACCGCCGTCAAATTCGCTGCATGGTTATCTCATGACTCAGAATGAAGAACTGATTCCTCAGGAAGAATATGTGAAGGTAATAGAAATATTATCAAAAGAATATGGTTTTGAATTTATAGATTTATATCATACCGGATTTCTTGATACATATGATGAAAATATAGTAAGTGAGTTTGTTCCGGATACTACACACGGGAATCATGAAGGATATCGGATTCTGGCGGAACGTTTTGCCGGTGAAATCTTAGAATATTATGATAGACGTATAGGGGTGGAAAGTAATATTGAGATAGAAAGCGATATTGATACAGAAGACAATATTGATATAGAAGATGGTATTGCTACAGAAGACGATATTGAGGCAGTAGACGATATTGATATAGAAGATGGTATTGCTACAGAGGATGATATCGATACAGAAGACGGTATTGAGACAGAAAATGGTATTGAGACAGAAGGCGGTATTGAGATAGAAAGCGGTATTAATACAGAAGACGATACTGAGGCAGAAGTCGATACCGGAATGGAATGATATGAAAGAGGAATATCAACAATACAGTGATGAGGAACTTATAATGCATCTTCGGGATGGTGAAGATGGTATCATTGACTTTATCATGAATAAGTATAAAAATCTTGTCAGAAATAAGGCAAAGTCTATGTACATCCTTGGTGCGGATGGTGATGACCTGATTCAGGAGGGAATGATTGGACTTTTTAAGGCGATAAGGGATTTTGACAGCGGAAGAGATGCGAGTTTTTTTACTTTTGCAGACTTATGTATTTCCAGGCAGATGTATACAGCGGTGCAGGCTTCCAGAAGGCAGAAACATATACCGTTAAATACATATATTTCATTAAATGCGGCTGCCGGGAGAAATGATGACCGTAATGAGGATGATATTGCACTTGTCAATATTTTGACCCTTAAATCAGACCAAAGCCCCGAAGAGATGGTGATTGATAAAGAAAATGTAGAACAACTTGAGAAAACAATTGAAAAAGAATTGAGCGGTTTAGAGAAACAGGTACTTGATTTATATCTGACAGGAATGAGCTATACACAGATAGCAAAAGTGCTTGGAAGAGATGAAAAATCTACAGACAATGCTTTGCAGCGTATCAAAAACAAGCTTAGGAAAGCACTCAGCTGCTGAAAAAGCAATCCGGTCAGGGTATTGACAAACCAAAATGCCCTATGATACAATACAATACGGTAAACAGATATAAGTTTATTGTGATGGGCTGATGTAGCACAGTCGGTAGTGCGTCGCATTGGTAGTGCGGAGGTCACGGGTCCGATTCCCGTCATCAGCTTGTAAATATTGACTTTAAAGCTTTTGTGGTTTTAAGGTCAATATTTTTTGTGTAAAATTGAATTAATGAGCGTATCATTTATATTACTTTTTTAAATTCTTATTGAGTATCATAAAGTCATTGTTTTTCCCGTATTGGTTTGTTATACTTTAACTGTATAAAACTTTTAAATGGCAGAAAGTATATTTGTATATGGTTTAAATATTATATATAGTATTATTAATATTTATAAAGACATATTTCAATAAAATGAAAAGAATTTGAAAGGATGTGTTTTTATGGCATATGATACACTAGTTAAAGAAGCGAAAGACCTTCCCGAAGATATGATAGAGCAGATAATTGAATTTATGAGGTTTTTGAAATCATCAAAAAATACGCAGGCAAAACTCTCTATAAGCAATAGCATGACTTTTCACAGGTCGGTAAATCCATTAGAAGGTGAATTAATTGCTATTGCAGAGGATTTTGACGAAACACCAGAATGTTTTAAGGAGTATATTTAATGTATCTATTAGACACAAATGCTTTGTTATTCTTTTTATATGATAGTGAAAAACTTTCAAAAAAAGCAGCAGAAGTAATTTACTGCAGTGCTGAAAAAATCAGTGTAAGTATTGTTTCTATGTGGGAAATTGCGATTAAATCAAGCATTGGGAAACTGGAAATTAAAAGTCCGATTTCCAAGATTGCGGACACTTGTGAAAAAGAGTAATTAGATATTCTTTCTATAAAACCGTTTCATCTTGACGAAATAATTCATCTTCCCCCAATTCATGGAGACCCATTTGACAGATTAATTATATCACAGGCGATTACAGAAAACTTAGTGATTATTACAAAAGATGGGATAATACCACAGTATAGTGTCAAAGTTCTTTGGTAGGCAAAACGGGGAATTTTATGTATTCGCCTCACAGGATGTCCGAGAAAATAGTTACTGTTTGGTTACTAAACTTTTTAAAACTTACAAATAGTTGCATAAACTTATAAAGCAGGTTTCTTGAGAAATGTAATGAAATCAATACTTCCGTAACACTACCAACAAATATAAAAAGTAAAAATTATTATTGGTAGTGCGGAGGTCACGGGTTCGATTCCCGTCATCAGCTTGTAAATATCATAAGAAATTCAGGCTTCTTATTTTTTGTTGTATTTCGTATTGAAAAGTATCAAAAT
>CAMWWS010000287.1 GCA_947178085.1 uncultured Lachnospiraceae bacterium
GAATATAGCTACCGTTCTATTCTGCTTAAAAACTATGTAATCAGCGAGATTCAGGACAAAAGCAGTCTTACCCATAGATGGTCTCGCCGCTATAAGAATCAAATCCGAAGGCTGCATACCTGCGGTTCTGTAATCCAAATCAATAAATCCGGTTGCTATGCCTGTCACATTTCCCTTATTATGTGAAGCCTTCTCGATTCTGTCCATCGCATTCATGACAACTTCTCTGATTGGCACAAATTCTCCGGTATTTCTGCGTTGTACTAAATCGAATACCCTTTTCTCCGTATCCTCCAGAATTACTTCCAGACTTTCCTTGCCCGCATAACAGGTATTGGCAATCTCTTCATTCAGTTTAATCAGCTTACGGAGCACCGATTTTTCAGCTACTATATTAGCATAATATTTGATATTGGCAGACGTCGGCACTGTGGTAATAAGTTCCCTGACAAATTCAAGGCTGCTGACTTCGGGCGGCACATCCTTTTCTTTAAGCCTGTCCTGCAAAGTCACAAGATCCACCGGCTTACCTTCGTCATTCAGCTCTATCATAGCTTCAAAAACTATTCCGTACTGCTTGCTGTAAAAGTCGTCGCCCGTAATAATTTCGGAAGCCACCACAATCGCTTCTCTGTCCATAATCATAGAGCCAATAACCGACTGCTCCGCTTCAATACTATGCGGCAATATTCTTTTTAATAAAGCCTCTTCAATCGGCTGTGGCATTTTTCAAACCCATCCTTTTGTATTCAACCAAAATATTATACCATTTCTTTAGTTCGCAGCATTTTCTTCAATAACTTTAACTTTCAGCTTGCCTGTCACCTGCGGGTGCAGTTTCACACCAACTTCGTAAACGCCTAATGCCTTAATTGACTCAGGCAGCTGTATCTTCTTTTTATCCAATTCCAAATCGCATTGCTGTTTCGCTGCCGAAGCAATCTCCTTAGAGGAAATCGAACCGAAAGCTTTGCCGTCTTTACCGGATTTCATCTTAAGAACGACTTCTTTCGTCTCTAACACTTTAGCCAGTTCCTGCGCTGCCTCAAGCAGCTGTTGTGCTTTCTTTGCTTCATTTGCTTTCTGCAGTTTCAAATCATTTAAATTCTTCGCATCCGCTTCTAATCCCAATCCCTTTGGTAATATAAAGTTCCGTGCGTAGCCATCGCTGACATTTACAATTTCACCTTTCTTACCTAATGATTTTACATCCTGTATCAATATAACTTTCATTTCAATTCACACACCTTTCTTTTTATTCCGGTAACTTTACTCTTTATCTAAGGAATTTTTAAAATATTTTTAACAAGCCTTTAGCCAAGTTCTCCTTCTTCAATCATAGAATCAAGCGTACTCTTAATCACTATAATACCGCCTTCTATACTGCTGTCCTTTAATTGACAGCCTGCCATGGTCAGATGACCTCCGCCACCCATACGTTCCATAATTATCTGTACATTAACTTCATCAATGGAACGTGCTGATATATATATCTGCCCATTGTACTGTGTCAGAACAAAGCTTGCCTTTACTCCTTTTATATTCAGTAATTCATTTGCTGCCTGCGCACCCACAACCGTAGGACTCTGAAGCTGTTCACCATGACACACGGAAATGGCATATGCCTGTCTGTATATTTCCGCCTGACTCACCGCATCCGCCTTGGCTTTATATTCCGCCGCATCATCACGGAATAATTTACGAATCCACGTTACATCTGCACCGTTCCTTCTGAGGAATGCTGCAGCTTCAAATGTCCTGACACCTGTTTTAGTCATAAAGTTATTGGTGTCAATCATAATGCCGGCATATAGACATGCCGCCTCTTCTGACTTAAGACGCATATTGTCGCTCGTATACTGCAAAACTTCAGAAACCATCTCACAGGTAGAAGATGCATATGCTTCAGTATATGACAATGTAGCATTCTCAATTATTTCCGTACCCTGTCTATGATGGTCAAGCACTACAACTGTTTTGCACCGTTTTAACAGTTCAGGGCATTCCGTGAGACTTGGTTTATTTACGTCAACAACTACCAGAACGGCATTTCCTCCAATCATCTCCAACGCCTGTGTACTGTTGATGATCATATCTTCATCATAATCGTTATTATTTCTAAATATATCGACCATCGGCTGCATAGATGCCGTAACATCATCCAAAACAATATGGGCCTGTTTGCCCAAAGTCTTGGCGATACGATAAATACCAACCGATGCGCCAAAACTGTCCGTATCTCCCAGATGATGCCCCATTACATAGATGACATCCTTTACCGAGATAATTTCTTTAAGCGCATGCGCCTTGACCCTGGCTTTGACACGGGTGCTCTTCTCTACCTGCTGGCTCTTACCTCCAAAGTACATGATGTTTTCAGGCATTTTCATTACTGCCTGATCGCCGCCGCGGCCTAATGCCAAGTCAATGGCATTTCTGGCAAATTCATAGTTCTGTGCGTAAGTAAGTCCATTCAGCCCGACTCCGACGCTTATTGTAACAGCCATCTCATTTCCTATATTTACGGTCTTAACATCTTCCAAAATATCAAAACGATTCTCCTGAAGTAAAGCTACCGCCTTTTTCCTCATAATGACCAGGTATTTATCTTTCTCCATTTTTTTACAAATACCGTCTAAAGATGCAATATATTTATTTACTTTTCTATCGATCAACGCAATCAGAAGTGACCGTCTTACTTCCTCTACGCTTTCTAATGCTTCTTCATAATTATCCAGATAAATCAATCCAACCGCAAGACTCTGATCGTCTACTTCCTGCAAGGCAATCCTCAATGCGGTTTCATCGAACAAATATAGAGCAATCAGATATCCTTCATATCCTTTCGCTTCGATAATATCGCTGTTCTCAGCCATTTCTTTCAATGAAATCTTTTTTAGTTTTGCAATATAATTACGCTCCCCGTAATCTACTCTGAACTCTATCTCGTCTTCTACATTTCCTCCCGGCAGTTTTTCTTTGGTAATGGTGGGAAAAAGAGACGTTATTGATTTACGGTATCCTTTTTCTTTATGTACTGCCTCCTCAAAAGCGATGTTTGTCCAAATTATTTTGCCATTGTCATCAAGCAGGGCATGCGGCAGTTCTAAATCCCGCAGCAAACGCCTCTGTATCTGACCGTACTGCGTTGCAAAACTAATCAGTTCATTAATAATAATGGGTTTATTATAGAACATTAAAGAAATAATAACAGCAAAATAAAAAATAATGAAACAGGTCAATACCAGTCCCGCACGATATTCTATGAAAAATATGAGAAGATCTATCATTATTAATAAAAAACCCAGATATAAAGAAGACTGCAAATAAGATTTTAATCTTCCTTTTAATTTTACACTATTTTTCATCATAACCTCTTATTACCGTAAAAGTAACTTGTAAGTTGGTGTATACACACTGCTCCATCTTTATGATAATATAATTCTAAATAAGTATAACACTTTTTGGAAATATGCGCTACCTCAATATATTGTGGTCTTTTATCAAAATTCGACATATTGTAACAATTTATAGCTACTCTATTTTTGCTGTATTTTCAATGATTATTCCACTTACCTTTTTGCATACTAAGTCAATCAGCCGGTTATACCGCATCAATTTTTTCAGACACTCTATTATTACTGACACCACTAAACTTAACGCCAGCACCGCAATATATATTTTCCACGAATCATTAAAAGAATATATTATTTCCGGATAAAAATAGTAATAAATGAAGGTATGAATCAGGAAAATATTCGTTGCCTGCATTCCTATAAATTTTAATATATGGCTTAACACAGGCACATAACTTATATATTCCTGTACAAGGATTGGCAGGAAAAAAATCAACAACCAGCTTAAAGTAAAATTTACATATTGGTTCACTTCCAAAGATATCCAACCGCATAAAAGCAGTACTACAAACAAAATCAGTTTTCTCCATGAACGATTCCATCGCCTAATCTTTTCAAACCAATTTTCATATGCAAATGCAGTCCCCAGCAAAGCAACCGGAAGCAGTTCCGCGTACAGAACACTTTCTGTCTTCAAAAGTATTACCGACGGAAGTAAGCATACTGGTCCGAGCAGCAAATATCGTCCCTTTGAATAGGCAAAATAAATAAGCGGCATAGAGAAAACAAGTAATATAAAAAACGACAGATACCACCATGTGACGTTTATCGTAGGCGTGCCTGCATAATTTGCCAGCCCAAGCATATCAAAAATAATGTAGATTGCGCCTTGAACATTATTGTATTCATAATACAG
>CAMWWS010000288.1 GCA_947178085.1 uncultured Lachnospiraceae bacterium
ATCCAATACGAATATTACCACCCAGACGCTTACTGCGACTGTCATGGCTGCGGCGATTTTAGCATAGACTTCTTTTTCCCGCCCTTCTTTCGTAGTAAAAATAAGCTGGAGCATCTTAGTCTGTCCTTCGTTAGCAAAGATTACTGAAATACCAAATAATATCAAAATACTACCCAAAATCATTCCTGTTGTCATTACTTCCAGAAAGGTATACCATCCCTGATAGTATTCCAGAATAATCTCCTGTCCCGTAATCTCTTTTACCGCACCCAAGTCGGAATCTGCAATCGGATAGACATTTTGCGCTACCTTATAATCACCGGTCCAACTATGCATATATCCGTCTGACAAATAATCCATGACGAAATAATTTAGAAAATTGCCATCTCTGAAATAATTCCAGCCCTCTTCAACCTTTTGCGGAAATCCATACTTTTCTACAATCTTTTCAACTTTCTCATCCGTCAAAGCTCCTCTGAATTCTTCCGTAATCCGCCTGTTCACCTGCACTGCCTTATAGCCTGTATACCGGATCCCGTCTACGGTTGCTAACTCATCTGATACATATAAGCAAAAAGAAATCAGTAGAATCCCTATAACACATATCGCTCCAATAACAAATATCTTCCTGTGGCAAAGCTTATATAGCTCCATTTTATATAATCTCATCAAATTTTTACACTCCTTACTATCGGGCAATTGAAACAGAGTTTATCAAATGTCTATGATATATTTTAAGCTTACTAAACCTGACGCCGCCTGTATTTTCTATAAGCTGCAATAACACAGGGTATGCATGTAATGGCTGATATACCGCACAACTCCTGCCATATACGGTATACATCAATAACACTGCTGGGCATAATCATAAAAAGCGGTGACATATATTGCAGTATCCGTATAATACTTAGTAATACGCGCAAAAAGAATGAACCTGCACCTATACTTACTGCCAGTGCCATAATCAGGTATGGTGCGGCAAAATAAACTGACGAAACCGTAATTACATAAAATGAACTTTTAAAAGAGGCAGAAATATATAATACCACAGCACAAAGCAGCATCATACCGACAAAGCCACGCAAAAGCGAAATCACAGTGAAATGTCCTACACTAAGCATAGACGGCGACCCGTCTCTCACCCATAAGAGCATTATTTTCGTCGCTCCTACAACGCAGTCCAGCCCATCAAAGCCAAAAACTGCGCCGCATAACAATAAATCAAGAATCACAACTACCGCCCATATCATGCCGGTTACCGTAAATGCTGCGGCTATTTTTATATAGATATCCTTTTTCCTTCCTTCTTTAGTCGTAAATAATAATTGCAGCATCTTAGAACGGCACTCACCGGAAAAAGTTATCGAAACACTGAATAAAACCAGCACACTTCCGAGCATCAGCCCCATGACCAGTACATCCAAAAAGACAAACCATCCATTGTTATATTCCAGTATTAGTTCTCTCCCGGTAAGCTTTTTGGCAGCTCCCAATTCAGTATCCTCTATTGGATAAACACGGCTTGCTACTTTATAATCATCCCAACCGTAAAAATAACCATCCGAAAAATATTCCATAACAAAGTAATTCAGGAAATTAGTATCACTAAATCCATAATGGCGCTCTTCTACCACCTGTGGAAACCCATATTTTTCTACAATCTTTTCTACCTTCTCATCTGTCAGAACACCTTTAAACTCTTCCGTAATCCGCCTATTCACCTGCACTGCCTGATATCCCCTATATGCAATTCCATCTATATATGCCTCCTCATCTGATACCTTAATACAGAAGAAAAGCATCAGGATTCCTATAACGCATATCGCTCCTATAATAAATAGCTTTCTATGGAAGAGCTTATATAGTTCCATTTTATATAATCGCACTCCTGATTTCCTCCATCCAATGTCCGTTTTATAAATTGCAGAACATTCCCACTATGCCCTAATCTTTATGTTCACTGCTGTATATAGAATAAGTAAGTATCTTCTAGACCGGCTTCCAACGGTACTGCGTTCTCAAGCGGTTTTTCCTTCGACACTATCCGCAGCTCTACCTTTTCACCCTGATTCTTAAGATTACTTACGATATATTTTTTATTCAATACCTCTGATTCTTCTTCCGTTACCAGACATTTCCATACGCAGTCTTTTACTCCCTCGAGCATCTGCGCTTCCGTTCCCATTTGTATCATCTTTCCGTTTTTCATAATCATAATTTTGTCCGCGATATATTCCACATCCGAAACAATATGCGTTGAAAGAATAACCAGTCTGTTCCTTCCAAGCGAGCTGATAATATTACGAAACCGCACCCTCTCCTTCGGGTCCAGTCCGGATGTAGGCTCATCTAAAATTAAAATCTCAGGATTATTTAAAAGCGCCTGAGCAATGCCAATCCTTCTGATCATCCCTCCGGAAAAGGTTCCCAGTCTTTCATTCTTTACTGCTGCCAAATCTACGGTTTCCAACAGCTCATCAATCCTGTTTTTCGCATAATCTTCCGGAATCGCCTTAAGCGCCGCCATGTAATTCATAAAGCGGTAAGCGGTAAAGTCCTCATAATATCCAAAATCCTGCGGAAGATATCCTAACAAGCTCCGATAAGCGCCTCCCATTTGACGAATTTCCATACCATCGCATAAAATATTGCCCTGCGTAGGTTCTAAGATTCCGCAAATCATTCTCATGAGCGTTGTTTTTCCGGCACCGTTTTCTCCCAACAGACCATAGACTCCATACTGCAGTCGAAGATTAATACTCTGAACGGCAATTTTCTCTCCATAACTTTTCTGAATATCCACTAACTCTAATTCATGCATATGATTTCCCCCTTTTCAATTCCTCTGAATAAAGCTTTTATCTGTACTCCCATCAGCATCAACCCTACAATAAGCGCCACGGCCCATACTGCGTATGCCGTTACCTTGTACACCTCCGGTATAGAACCTATGATCATATAGAATATAACAAGGAAAACGCCTACCATTATCAGCAGATATGAATTTTTCCGTCCGGCTTCCGTAAGCAGCACCTTGAGGCAGCAACTCTGCGCTGTTACAAACGGCACCAGAACATACAGTCCAAGCCGCAGCAGGCTTATCCTCCACTGAATCCCCACAAAAACAATTCCTACAGCTAAGACCGTAAGGTTTATAATTCCGGATATCAGCATATGAAGCGCCACAATCTGACTGACATTGAAATAGCAGCTTTCACTAAGTTCCGCAATACCTGTTCCGAATATGCGGCCGATTCCCACAACGGAGACTATACCAAGAGCGCCCGACAAGAACAGGGAATATAAAATAATATCTTTCTCCTCTGCTTCATAATGTCTCATAACCGCAGCTATTAATAAAAGCACGATGCAGAATATCAGGTGAACATATATCATGGACTTATCCATGTACTTAAATTGGTTAAATAAAATCCGCTTTCTGCTGCTTATAACACTAATCTGCTTTTCCTCAATATTTTTTTGCAGCAGCATTATTGTTTCTTCTTTCCTTTTTTCATCAATTTTTATTGTCCGATCAGCAGCCCTAAACATGTCTTGTACTTCCATTTTCTTCACAACACTCTCTTCCTTTTTTAGAATTTTTCAACATACTGTCAATTGCGAACTTCACTATTATTAAAGCGCCCTCTTTTTTACCCTATCCTGCCTTACTCCGCATGCATCATCCTCTTTAACTTTTTTATCCCCTGAAAATAGCGTGATTTCACAGTGGAAATGTTGCAGCCAAGCATCTTAGAAATTTCACCGAATTTCAGCTCTTCATAAACATGCAGAATAATTACCTCTCTTTGCTCAGGCGGTATTTTTAAAAGCTCCTGCCTGAGCAACATTCCATCTTCCATGACTGTTATCTGCGAATCTTCTTTTCCTGACTCTGCTATATCTTCAATCCAGAGAGTATCTTTTTTATGCCGGAAATAATCGCAGCACGAATTACGCGCTATTATAAGCAGATATCCTTTCAGATTTTTATAACGATAGGAATCGACATACTTAATAAATTTCAGAAATATCTCCTGAGTTATATCATATGAATCCGTATCATTACCCGTCAGATAAACACAAAAGCGGTATATTTCATCATAGTATTTTCCGACAATAATATTCAGTGCCTCTTTATCCCCATTATGAACTTTATGAATCAGTTCTTTGTCTGTCACCGGTTTTCTCTTTCCTTTTATATTTGGTAATTACCTTTGATATCTTGGTTTTATTATAGCCTTTATACTTAAA
>CAMWWS010000289.1 GCA_947178085.1 uncultured Lachnospiraceae bacterium
GCTGTGGATTACACTGAAGCGCAATGTGCGGCCGAAGACCCGCCTATACCATTCTACAGAGCAAGTTCTCATTTTAATACTGAAGAATCTTGGAAGTTGTTTGGCCCACCCGCAAGAGTATTGCGTTGGTGTTGCAGTGTTCATAAAAGTACACCTCAAACACTTAAAATGCGAGAAATTACAGGAAAAGACAACTACACGGGTATGGATTTTGTAGGCGTTCGCAAAGAAGAGAGTTTGGCGAGAAGCACCTATACTTACGAAAACTTTGGGAAAAAACAAAAAGGCCAGTATAGTTTTAATCCCATATTGGAGTGGACTTCCGCTGAGGTTTGGCTGTATATATTCACAAACAATATTTTTGTAAATGAAGCTTATAAAAAAGGAAATTCTAGAGCGGGTTGTTTGTTTTGCCCTATGTCTGGAGGACAAAGCGATTATTTTAGGAGATGTAGTTATACCGAAGAAATTGATAAATATATCTCTTATATAAAAAATTATTATAGTGCAAAAGACGACAAGTCCGTTGAATCTTATCTAACCAATGGTGGATGGAATGCAAGAAATAATGGAAGAGATTTAGCAGATAATCCGTTTAAATGTATAGAAAATATAGCTAAAGGCAACTTAAAAATTAATGTTATTAACCCTATGACAGATTGGGAAGAATGGATGAAAACTATAGGGTTTGTAACCAAGAAGTCGGATAAATATGTGGTTCAATATAAGGACAAGTCCATTCCATTTGTTGTTAAAGATGGCGATAATGGTTATAATGTGTCAATTAGTGAAGCTGAATTAAAAGAGAATCCTAAATTTGGCAAACTATTTAGACAGGTTTTTCGTAAAGCAACATATTGCTCTGCGTGCAGAGTATGCGAAACAAATTGTCATAATGGTAGTATACAATTTATAAACGGAAAAATAAAAATTTCAAATTGTATAAATTGTCATCAGTGCCATGATATTGATGATGGTTGTTTGTTATTTCATTCGTTAAGACATCCACAAGGAGGGGGTAAAACTATGAAGAGTCTTAATTCATTTGCTGATCATGCGCCGAAGAGGGAGTGGCTTGTAGCGTTCTTTGATTTAAAAGAAGATTTCTTTACTAGCCATACGCTTGGACCAATGATGTATGATATGTTTAGAAGATTTCTGAAAGATGCAGGATTAAATGATAAAAATCACTTTACGCCACTTGCGGAAATGATAGCACAAATGGGGTGGGAGACAGAAACGGCATTAGGGTTAGTAATGGTGAATTTGGCTTTAGAAAACCCTCAAATAGAATGGTATATAAAGAACCTTGATATAGGTTATTACTATGAACGAGAAAAAGTGGAAGACATGCTTGTGGCTTGTGAAGTTAAACCTAAAGATGCAAAGTCAATTTATAAAGCTTTTAGGAGAATAACTGAAACACCGTTTGGAACCAATTTAAATTTTGGGCAGGCAAGCGATGAGGATATAGTTCGCTTTAAATGGTCAATTTCAGATAACCGAGTGGTATTATATGCGCTGTACAAATTTGTTGAGAAGTGCAACTTAAATGATAGGGAATTCCACTTGTCATATCTATTTGACGAAGAGGTGGACCGTGACGGGGTTAGCCCGGTGCGTATGTTTGGCATTTACGATGAGGAAGAGTGGAAATCTATTCTTTTGGGACTTTCTGCAAGGTATCCTGAATTTATAAATGCTACATTCACAAACGATTTAAAAACAATATCGCTTAAAAATAAAACATCTAATGATGTTCTTGAACTTTTTAAGGAGGAGCTTTGATAATGAACGAAATGAAGTATTGCGAGTATTTTAATATCGACGAGACTTATTTTCCGTGTATTGATGAGTCTGCCATTAATGCAGGGGTGGACTGGAAGAAAACATATCCGCACGAGACGTTTATCAAACTTTTAAAGACTACTGAGAATATGCTGGGCGGTGCTACTAAGCGTTCAGTTTGGATTCATGGCGCGTATGGTACTGGTAAAAGTCAATGTGCCTATGCACTTAGACGGATATTAGAATCGCCTGAAGAAGATTTGCGTACATATTGGGACAAGTATGAACCGCTTAAAAGAGAAGCTCCGCTGCTCGAAAAAATATTAGGATATAAGGACAATGGTATTGTAACGGCATACCGTTATGCTTCCGGAAGCATTAATTCGCCCCAGCAACTGTTCTTGGCAGTACAAGAAAGTATAAAAACTGCCCTTGTTAATCAAGGTGTAAAATATATGGGTGAGCGTACGCTGAAAGAGAGCGTAATTGACTGGCTCAGCATGCCTGCACAGAAAGCGTTTGTAGATTCGTTATTAAATAAACCGGAATGGCAGTCTTTGTTCGCACAATCAACTGCAGATGAAATTATTAATTCTTTGCGCAAAAACGGTGACGTATCTGCGTTGATGGATAATATTTTCCGTATGGCATCAAAAGAAGGAATTACGGCCCTTTCATTGGATGCGGATAAGTTGCGTGATTGGATAAAAGATATTATCGAGACTAATGGCACTAAAATTGTACTAATTTGGGATGAATTTAGTGATTTCTTTAGACTTAATAAAAACTCGTTGGGTGAATTCCAAAAAATTGTTTCTATTTGTGAAGAAGCACCTTTTTATCTTATTGTTGTAACGCACCCGATATCTTCTATCAGCAATAATGATGACTCTTGGAAAATCGTACAACAACGTTTTGATAGAATTGAAATTGAACTACCTGAAAATATTGCCTTTAATCTCATTGGACACGCTTTTAGTGTAAAAGAATCAGCAAAAGACAAATGGAATAGAATGACTAACGGATTGGAAGCGGCTATTCCCAATTCTACGACTGCAGTTATGAAAGCGGCAAATATTACAGACAGGGCAGTAATTAAGCGTATTTTACCTATTCAGCCTATTGCCGCATTGGTGCTTAAAAATATTGCAAATGCCTTTCAGTCTAATCAGAGAAGTATGTTTGACTTTATAAAGTCATTGCACGATTCAGATGTTAAAGCGTTCCAATGGTTTATAAAAGAGTATAGTCCTATGGATGATGATCAACCGCTTTTAACAGTGGATATGCTGTGGAATTTCTTCTATGTAAAGGGAAAAGAATATCTTACGTCTGATATTAAACTTATTTTAGATACGTTCCCGCAACAAACATCGCTTAATGAAAAAGAAAAGAAAGTGTTGAAAGCGGTGCTTATTATGCAGGCGATTGACCAGCGTTTAGGTGGAACGCTTCCCATATTAAAGCCAACCGATCAAAATCTTGATTATGCTTTTGAAGGTATAGGCGAATATGAAACTTCGGCAAAGCATATTGCGAAAACATTAGAAAATAAGGGCGTCCTTATCAGTACACCAATAGGCGATGGAAAGAAAGTTTATGGCGCAGCAGTTTTAGCTGGTGATAACGCAAAAATCGATTTGGCGAAAAATGAAATAAGGAAGAAGAGCACTACGAGCAATCTTGTTTCCGAAGGGGATATGCTTGCTACAGCGCTCACGCTTACGCCTGCGCTGAAACTTCGTTTTGCTAAAGATGATAGAGGGGCTCTGCCTATTGTTACCGTTGCTGACTTTACAAAGACAATGGAGGTATTAAAAAATAAAGATACTGCGTGGAGATTTTATTCGGTACTTGCAGTAGCAAAAGATGAAGACGAGGCACAAAATTTCAGAGCCTTAATTAAAAGAACAATTGCTAACGAAGAGTATAAAAACATTATTGTAATCGATGCGTTATCCTCACCGCTTGGCATAGATCTTTTTGAGCAATACGTTGATTATTCTGCAATGGCAATATATTATCAGGGTAATAACAATCAGCAGGCAAAAGAAAATTCAAATAAAGCAAAGAACATCTTGAATAGGACTTGGAAAGAGAAAATTCATGATGGGCAGATCTATGTATATACAAACGCTAACCAAGATGGCGAAAAGGCAATAGGCGCAAATAATGTTCATGTGATTTTACAAACGCTTGTGCTCAATAAGTTCAGATATGTATTTGATTTTACAAAAGGTCTTACCGAAACGCAATTAAAACTTACTACACCTAAGCCTGTATCGCGTTATGGCATGGGCGGATTAGATATAAAAGGATTAATTGCTGGCTGTGAAAAAAGTGTTCTTGGCTTGGTATGGGGTAGGTATCAGTATTGGCTTGTTCCTGAATTGCAAAACATCAATATAGTAATTATTAAACAAGCTGTAGAT
>CAMWWS010000290.1 GCA_947178085.1 uncultured Lachnospiraceae bacterium
ACGATATGGAGAGCGATATGCTTCGTGGGTTTGAGCTGGGTGCAGATGATTATGTGACAAAGCCGTTTCCTATCAGTGTTTTCCGCAAAAAAGTTTCAGCTTTGCTTTCCCGAATCAAGAAACAAAACGGTGAGGATTGTTATAATGACGGAAATTTATTTATTGATTTTTCTGAAATGAAAGCAACGCTTTCCGGAGAAACGGTTATTTTTACGCCTTTTGAGTATCGCCTGCTGAAAGTGCTTATTATAAATCCGCATATTGTATTGACGCGACAGGTGCTGCTGGAAAAACTATGGGATAAAGATGGTAACTTTGTGGATGAGCATGCACTGACTTCCGCTATCAGCCGTATACGGAATAAAATAGAGGATAACGGTTTTCAGTATATTAAGACTGTTTACGGCATGGGTTACATGTGGATTGGAGGGGTAAAAAATGAACACCAGTAGAATCTCTATCAATACAGTCTGCATTATAGAATCTGTATTCCTTTTTGTTATATCTGTGGCTGTTTTGACCTTATTATATGTATTGACAGGAAATAGAGCAGCGGTTATGTGCGGTCTTTTGTTAGTCGCACTTATATTCTTAAGTGTCATTGCTTTCATAATTATTGTGCGACAGAAACTGACGGATTTTTCAGATTGTTTATGTAGGACGTTGGACAATATGCTTACTGAAGAAATTGAGCTTCCGCAGTATGTGGAAGAGGAAAGCCTGTTTTACAAGATAAGTCATCGGCTGAACAGATTATATGAAGTTATGCGGGAGCAGCGGCGGAGCGTAGCAAAAGAGCGGGCGGATTTGCAGGAACTGATTACTGATATTTCACATCAGGTAAAAACACCGATTGCAAATCTGAAAATGGTTGATGCAACGTTGTTGGAGCAGGATGTTCCGAAAGAAAAACAGCATGAATTTCTGCAGGCAATGGGAAGTGAGCTTGATAAACTGGATTTTCTGATGCAGGCAATGATAAAAACCTCCAGGCTGGAGACAGGAATTATCACTCTGAAGAAAAAATGTCAACCGGTCTATGACACGCTGGCGGCAGCGTTGGGCGGCGTTATTTTAAATGCTGAGAAGAAAAACATTAATGTATATGTAGAATGCCCCGAAGAACTGGTAGTCTCACATGACTGTAAGTGGACGGGGGAGGCTTTATTCAATATTTTGGACAACGCAGTGAAATACACACAGGATTGCGGGAGTATTTATGTAACAGTTTCAAAATGGGAGTTTTGGTTAAGGATTGACATAACAGATACCGGAAAGGGTATTCCTGAAAACATTCAGGGTGCGATATTTAAGCGGTTTTACCGTGAGACAGGGGTACATGACGAATCAGGAGTCGGGATAGGACTTTATCTGGCTCGTGAAATCATTACCATGCAGGGCGGTTATATCAAAGTTACGTCAAAGGTAGGAGAGGGTTCTATGTTTTCTGTCTTTCTTCCATGTGAAGAAAATGAAGTTTAAATAAGTCATTTCATTAAATTGTCACGAGATTGTGACATTTAAGCCTGTTTTTTTAATAGATAGGCAGTAGATGGTGACATTCTTGTGAGGATTGTCTTTTACAATTATACCATCAACAGGAAAGGATGGTATTAACATGAGTATTTTACAAGTGAATCAGCTGAAAAAACATTATGGTATGAAGCCTAACATTATAAAGGCATTAGATGGTGTTACGCTCTCTATAGAACAGGGAGAGTTTGTGGCTATTGTAGGCACTTCAGGAAGCGGAAAGTCTACGCTGCTAAATATGATGGGCGGTTTGGATGTGCCGACTTCCGGGAGCATAAAGGTGAAAGGTAAAGAGCTTTCCCACATGAATGACGAACAGCTTACTATTTTCCGCAGACGTAATATCGGGTTTGTATTTCAGAATTATAACCTTATTCCGGTTTTGAATGTATGTGAAAATATTGTGCTTCCGGTGGAACTGGATGGAGATACCATGGACAGAGGTTTTCTGAAAGAGGTGGTGCATATGTTGTCACTGTCTGAAAAAATGAATAGTATGCCGAATAACCTTTCAGGAGGGCAGCAGCAGCGGGTTGCCATTGCCCGCGCTTTGGTATCAAAACCGGCGATTGTATTGGCTGACGAGCCGACCGGCAATCTGGACAGCAGGACCGGAAGCGATGTTTTAGGGCTTTTGAAAAATACGAGCAGTAAATTTCGGCAGACTCTTGTAATGATTACACATAACAATGAAATTGCTCAGCTTGCAGACCGCATTATCCGGATTGAAGATGGAAAGATTCAAGCAAAGGGAGGTATGTTCCATGAATGATATTCTCTTTGGAAACAACAATAATGGGGTTTTAGTCAGGCTTGCAAATCGTTCACTGAAATCGCAAAAAAACTATATAGCAGTTTTGGCGATTATACTCGCTACTCTGTTGTTTACCAGTCTGTTTACGATTGCCGTCAGCCTGCAATCATCCATGCAGGACAGTAATATGCGTACTATTGGCACTGCCGCCCACGCAGGGATAAAACATATAACCCTGGATGAGTACGAAAAACTGCGTTCTGACAGCCGGATAAATAAGTTAGGACATTCTGTCATATTTGGTTATGCTGTCGGAGATTGCTTTAATAAGACACCTACAGAGGTACGGTGGGCAGATGATAATTATGCGGAGTGGACTTTTAATAATCCTGATGAAGGCAGACTGCCGGAAGCGGAAAATGAAATTGCAACCAGTAGGATTGTTCTGGCGGCAATGGGATTGCCTGATGAAATAGGTACAGAGATTGAACTGACTTACACAACAGATGAGGATATGGTTACAGATACTTTTATACTATGCGGCGTCTGGGATGGTGATCCTGTTGCATATCGTCAGACAATTTTGCTTTCAGAACCTTATGCTGATAAAATGGCGCCGGTCGTACGTGGCGTATCAGATAATTTAGCAGATAAAGCTACGGGATATGTGGACTGTGTTTTTATGTTTAACTCTTCATGGAATATAGAAAAGCAGGCAACAGAAATAACGCGAACATATGGACTTGATGAACGCGTAAATATCAATGGAGCATATAGCACTGCCAAAATTGAACCATCTGAAATACTGGCTGTATTAGCAGGAATCATAGTGATTTTTCTTGCCGGTTATCTGCTGATTTACAATGTATTTTATATTTCGATTGCACAGGATATCCGTTCTTACGGAATGATGAAAACGCTTGGTACAACTGCAAGACAGATACGACGGATTGTGTATAAAAAGGCATGGAAATTGTCTCTGATTGGTATTCCTATCGGTCTGGCTTTAGGGTGGCCGGTAGGTCGGGTGCTGCTCCCATCCATTATTAGGATGTTGACGGAAGACATGCGTGTAGTGACTACCGTAAATCCATTGATTTTTCTTTCGGCGGTCGTGTTTTCGCTCTTTACGGTTTTCACCAGCTGCAGAAAACCTGCAAAAATAGCATCAAAGGTATCCCCCATGGAAGCCCTGCGTTATGTAGAGCAGTCGGTCAATAGAAAAAAACAGCGGCATAGCAAGCGCATTAATAGCATAATGCTTGCTAAAGAAAATCTTGGGAGAAATAAGAAAAAAGTAGTGATAGTCACGCTTTCCTTTGCACTTAGTATTGTTTTACTGAATAGTGTATACACATATGTCAATTCTTTTGATTTTGATAAATTTGTGGCCGATTTCAGTTTGACAGATTTTACGGTTTCGGATGCATCTATTATTAATAGCAACAGTCCCTTCAATACGACCAACGTAAGCGAGGACTTTTGCAATCTGGCAGAGAGTTTAAGCGGTTTAGAAAATATCGGGAATATCTATTTGCAAACCAGTCCTCAACCATTGGATGATATATCTCTTAAAAAACTTGAGGAACTCACCTATCAGTCGCAGGCTGTGGCAGCTAACTATGGGAATTATTATGTCAGAAAAGAACACGGCGTGAATATTTACGGACTGGAAGAATGGCCTGCAGAATATCTTCAGGTAGTGGAAGGTAATCCGGACATGGAGAAGTGGCAGTCCGGTGATGGTATTTATGTCACTCCTATGAGAATGGTGGGAGACGGTACGCTGTCCTTATATCACCCGGGAGATCATGTTACTGTTACCGGTCAGAATGGGACTGTAAAGACATATCAGGTACTTGCCGTTGTTCTGGTGCCAAGAGCGTTATCAACTCCGATGAGCGTTGATATGGGAATAGAGTATGTTC
>CAMWWS010000291.1 GCA_947178085.1 uncultured Lachnospiraceae bacterium
GTATGTACTCAGTGCCTGAAATCCGGAAAAGTCGAAAGAGCTTAAATTTATATTTATTAGGCAATAGAAAAAGACCAATCTTTACGATCGGTCTTTTTTGTGTGTGAAAAATCAAAGATTTTTCAGTCTATGCTCTTTTTTCGGTATCAAACCTGCGTTTCAGATTCTCATATTCGCTGTTTATCATCTGTATGATTTCCTTATCTCCTGCAACATTATCCGGATGAAAAATCTTAATCAAATCTTTATACCTCTTCTTTAATGCAAGCAGGCTATTAACTCCCTTGAAAAAGACAGATACCTCTCCATAACTAATCTCATAGGAAGATTGATTCATTATTTCTTTTTGTGCTTCAAGCTTCGCTCTCTCCTTCTGAAGACGTCTGCGGTCAATATCAAGCTGATCAAATCCATTCTTTAGAATCTGCATCTGCTTTTCAAACAGGCCCTTATCCTGCTCCAATTTTTTCCTCTCACCGGACAGTTTACGGTTAAGCGCTTTCATTTCATTTTGAAATTGCTCTTTTTCCTGAATAAACTGTCTCTGCGTATTCTCCAAATCCTTGGACGCAGTAATAATCCTGACATTTTCACGAAAAAGCCAGGATTTCAATTTATTTAAGTCCTCTTTGGAACCATGTTCAAGTGTTTCATCAAAATTTATCTCCATAACTATACTCCCTGTATATCACATACCAGCCTGCAATTACTAATCGCAGCAAAAGAAATTATAACCTATCAAAAGTAAAAGCACAATCAGAATCAGTCCGATAAAACGATTCGTCATAAAAAGCATAAACAGCATTCCTATAGCGACGCAAAGAGCTACAAGTCCAATCAGTTTTTTCATATAGTTTTCCTGCCTATGCTTTTTATATATAATATGCAATTTTTTTTATTTAGTGATAGGTTTCAGAAATTCAAGCCTTCTACTTTCCATCCTTATTTTCATCAGGAAATGCAATGTCTACCGCAGCATCATCTGCAATCATATCCTCTTTCGGAGCCGTAAACTTATCTACAATATCAGGAATCATATCGATTACCTTGGTAATTGTATCCTGATTCTTGATATTTACTAACTTCGTGGAACCATTTTTAATAACAAGCACCGCGCTGGGACTCATTTTAGCGGAAAAACCTCCGCCTCCGCCATTCTTTTTATCAGAACTGCTGGCTCCGGCGCCGACACCAAAAGTAACATCCACAAGTGGAAGTATAATGGTATCTCCAATCTGTGTTGCCTCTCCTACCACCGTTTTGGTTGATAAAACAGCATTCATTCCCTTCATAAGGGCTTCGACTACGCTGGCGAAATTGTTATCTGCCATTTATGCATCCTCCTTCTTAAACAGCTTAAGTAATTTTCTGATATCCTTGCTGAAATAAATGCGAATGACCGCTTTCAAAAAGGTAAAGAGCTTTATCCTTCCTTTGAAAAAAACAGAACCTTCTATTCTTTTCCTGTCAAAATCACCCGTGACAGTAACATTGTTGCCTATCAGCGGATATAGTATTCCGTAGTAAGAAAGAATCTGCCCTGTAGAAGCCGGGTCGTCCATACCTATTATTAAATCGGCAACAAACTTTCTCGGCTTAACATAATTGAGAATAGAGAGCAATTCATCCTTACACAATAAAAATGCCTGTTTGAACGTATCACTCTTTATAATTTCCAGATAATACTCTATATTCTCCATTATCTCTTTTATTTTATCACATATTCCTTTTATTGTGTACCAGATATTTTTAAATAAGTTCAATATTTTATTTATTCTACTTTTTAACGATATTTTTTCTTTTGTATACTGAGTTTCTTCCTCTGTGATTTCTTCCGGCTTAGTTTCGGATTCTCTATTTCCAACGCCTTCTTTATTTTCCTCTGCTTTCTGCTCAGTCTTCAAGTTATCTGTTTTTTTACTATTATCTTCCCGCCCTTCACTTTTGTCTTTATCACTTTTGTCTATATCACTTTCGTCTTTCTCGCTTTTTTTCTCCTCACGGCTTGCACTCTTTATGTTCTTTTTCTTTTTTTCTCTCTTTTTCTTCTCAGGCATTCTAAACAAGGTAAAGAATAAAATACGCACCCGAAGATATATATCAGCCGGATAAAGAACCCTAATATTGATAAAATGCAGCAGCCATGTCACCTTCGCCTTTACCACTATGGGCGGGTCGCCTTCACCTTCTGTACGCTTTAACTCCACCCTGTAATGCACGGGTATAAAAAGCGCAAGACATAAAGACAGGAGTATGCACCCTATCAATATTGCTATAACAATACCTATTATTTTTAATATCAGCAACAAAATATGTAACATTTAATACTTTGCCTTTCTATTAAGCTTAAGCTTCCGGAAACAGATACTGCTTCAAAGCAGCGTTTCCGTTTCTGGTTACTGCCTCTTTCGTAATCCTGCAGACTATTTCAACAGCTTCCTCATAATTTCCCGCAATGCCGATAATATACGGTTCATTCTCTTTCTTCCGGTAAAATGGCTGCCTGATGAGCATGCTATGACAGATTTCAAGCTGGTCATCACCTGATGCAAGCATGATGACAAAAATATTTAACTGTCTTGCATGATATTTAATTTTTCTCTTTACTCGGCTCGGATTTTTAATAGTATCTCCGATATACAGGTTTTTATAAAATTTCATATATCCCTCAATTGTACTTCCAATTAATATATGCTCTTCTGCTAAACGGCATCGGAGATTGGTCTGGTCGCCTCCTTAAGCCATCTGCTTTCATCTTCTGTCAGATATGGGCTTAATTTCTCATAGACTGCCTTGTGATAAGCGTTCAGCCTTTCTATGTCCGCTTTTTGCATATATTCAGGTAAAATTCCGTCTAAATCAATCGGAACATATGTCAGCGTATCAAAATACATAAACTGACCATCTTCATTCTTTACTCCGTTTCTTGCAACAATTACATTTTCGGTACGTATTCCATGGCTGCCTGCCTTATACACTCCCGGCTCATTGGACATAACCATGCCTGCCTCTATCACAGCTTCCTTAATACTCTCCACGTAACGCCATCTTATACTCTGCGGTCCCTCATGAACATTCAACATATATCCGATTCCATGACCTGTTCCGCACTTATAATCAATATTCATGTTCCATAATGGCGCTCTTGCCAGTATATCAAGATTTCTTCCCGTACAACCGTATAAGAATCTCGCAGCGCTAAGAGACAGCATGCCGACTGCCACTGCCGTAAAGTGCTTCTTTATCTCATCATCAATTTTCCCCAATACAATCGTTCTTGTCACATCAGTTGTACCGCCCAGATACTGTCCTCCTGAATCAACTAAAAGCATTCCGTCAGGCGCAAGCTCGCTATGCTCAGTCTCTGTCGCTTCATAATGCATCATTGCCGCATTTTCTTTGTAACCGCTGATTGTCGGGAATGATAAATCCATAAAGCCATCTACTTCTCTACGAAGGTTGTCCAGATACATCGCTGCAGAATACTCGGTAATCGGAATTTTACCTATGTTACTTTTCAGCCAGTAAATGAATTTAGTTAAGGCTACACTATCCTGTATATATACCTTCTCCATATATTCTAACTCAACAGAATTCTTTACTGCCTTCATTTTCTCGCTTGGATTTGAGTCAGACACAATTTCCGCCTTCTTTTGAAGGATACGGTACAGCCTGTAATTTATATTCTTATCATCTATCAGAACCTTTCCTTCCACCGACACTTCCAGAAAATCCTCTATTTCGTCATATGCCTTTAGCATAATGCCATGCTCTGCAGCATACTGTCGCAATTCTTCGCTTACAGCCTTTTCCTGTATGAAAAGATAAAAGTCCGTCATAGTAAGGTACCCATAAGACAGCGCTACAGGATTACATTCTACATCTGCCCCCCTGATGTTAAGAAGCCACATCAGATCGTCCAGTTTTGCAAGCAGATGTGCGCCACAGTGTTTCTCCTGCATTACACTCCTAACCTTCGTAAACTTATCAGCCACACTCTGTCCGCAGATATTTTCAGGCAATATTTTAACAGGCGAACAAGGCATGTCCGGTCTGTCTGTCCAAAGTTTTCCCGCTACGTCATCTTCATAATTAAACGAGGTCTTTATATGCTGTAAGTTCTCTTCCAGTTCCCTGCCATAAGAAGCAGCAACGACTCTGCCGTCAAAGCCCAGAACCCCGCCCTCTATCATATTCTTTTTCA
>CAMWWS010000292.1 GCA_947178085.1 uncultured Lachnospiraceae bacterium
GTTATATACGGACTGGTAGGCTAAAAGACGAACAGCAAGATTACCCTGGTAGTGCGAAGGGAAGAGAATGGCATACGGCGGTATGTGCATCTGGGAACCGGTAATTACAATGACTCAACTGCGAAGCTGTATACGGATTTGGGACTTTTGACATGTTCGGAGACGATAGGCGAAGATGCTACGGCAGTCTTTAATATGCTTTCAGGGTATTCGGAACCGCGCTCATGGAATAAACTGTCTCTGGCGCCGCTATGGCTCAAAGATAAGTTTTTATACCTTATAAACAGGGAAAAGGAGTATGCACGTCAGGGAAGGGAAGCAAAGATTATTGCCAAGATGAATGCATTGTGCGATAAAGACATCATTGAAGCGCTCTATGAGGCGAGCGCCGCGGGCGTGAAGATAGAGCTTATTATCAGGGGGATTTGCTGTCTGAGAGTCGGACTGCCCGGAATCAGTGAGAATATCAGCGTCCGTTCGATTGTAGGAAATTATCTGGAACACGCCAGAATTTTCTATTTTGAAAACGACGGCAGACCGGAATATTATTGCGCCAGCGCAGACTGGATGCCGAGAAATCTGGAAAGACGCGTGGAAATCATGTTTCCGATTGAGAAACCTGCTTTGCAGCAAAAGATAATGCATATTCTGCAGAGTCAGTTAAGCGATACGGCTAAGTCACACATGCTGCTTCCGGATGGAACTTATGAGAAGGCAGAAAAGCAGGATAAGGAGGCTTTTAATTCCCAGCTTGCTTTCTGTAAGGAGGCAAAATCGGAGGCAAGAAAAAAGAAAGATTCGGCGGATAGGAGGGTGTTTATTCCGGAGACGAATCATAGATAGAAAGGTATGGTATTCATATGAAGATTATATTAGCGTCTGCTTCTCCGAGGCGGAAAGAGCTGTTAAAGCAGGCTGGTTTGTCATTTAAAACCATGCCGAGCGGAAAAGAAGAGAAGATTACAAAAACGGCACCGGAAGAGGTTGTAGAAGAGCTGTCATATCAGAAGGCTGTGGATATCTGCGGACAATTATCTGAGACGATGAAGGAAGATTTCGTGGTAATCGGAGCGGATACAGTGGTTTCATGCTGGGGAAAAATTATGGGCAAGCCAAAGGATAAAGATGATGCATGCCGGATGCTGCGGGATATTCAGGGCAAAAGCCATCAGGTCTACACAGGAATCACACTTGCATGGAAATATAAAGATACCCCGGCAATGTTCCATACTTTCCATGAATGTACAGACGTTACGGTATATCCTATGACGGAAGAAGAAATTGAGAGTTATGTAAACTCGGGAGAGCCAATGGATAAGGCGGGAGCCTATGCGATTCAGGGACGATTCGCAGCCTATATTCAGGGGATTTGCGGCGATTATACCAATGTGGTAGGATTACCGGTAGGAAGAGTGTATCAGGAGATGAAGAGTAGAAATCTGATATAGATTAAAATAAATGGAGGAGAGAATAATATGTTTGATGATGCGGTATTAAAATGTTTTTTAGACAATCAGGGACAGCTGTTTCCGGAGGATGTGGCGACGACAATGGAAGAGGCGGATGACTTTCTGGAGGATTGCATGGCGGTTGTAGTCGATTCAGTACAGGAAGTATGGGAGTATTTTGATGAAGAGGGTTATGATGTTGAAGCGGGACATGAAGAAGAGATTCTGGAAGCGGATGAGGTTTTTGACATAGGTGATGGGCGATATCTTATTGTAGAAGGGTAGAACTTCTACAGAACAGTCCGCATATATTCGGCTAATCCGTCGTTGTCATTATCTTTTACGGTGATGGCATCGGCGGATTTTTTTACTATGTCAGCAGCATTGAGCATGGCAATTCCGCAGCCGGCAGCTTCTAACATCGAGATGTCGTTTTGGGCATCTCCTGCAGCGTAAGTGTTTGAGCGCGAAATATTGAAATAATCGCAGACATAGCGGATGGCATTACCTTTTCCTGCATCTTTATTAAAGATTTCCAGATAATAATCGTTGGAAAAAATATATTGAACTTTATCTGCCGCCCACTCAGAAATTGAATCGCAGAAATCAGTTAATCTGCCGTGGTCTTTCAGATGAATAGCAAGCATTTTAAAAGGTTCTTTTTTAAGGAAAGAAGCATAGTTGTCCGCCAAAACGAGCGGAAGGTGAATTCTTCTGCGGTAAAAACGGATTTCTTCATCGTCCGCAATATTGACGACCTCACTATCGGTATAAGTCTGGATGTGAAGATTCTGAGATTTTGCCTGTTCCTGCAAATATGATACATAAGAAAGTGGAAGTCTTTTTTCCAAAATTGCAGATTGACTATCACAGTCAAATATCAATGCTCCGTTATATGCTATAATAAGAATACCGGGATAAGCAAGACTGGCAAGCTCCTTTACTTCCAGAATGCTGTTAAGCGGTCTTCCGGAGGAGAGTACCAGCTTGTTGCCCGCATGAATGAAATCGTCAAGAAAAGCCTTAGTATTCTCTGATACCATGCTTTGATTATTGAGTAATGTACCGTCTAAATCAGTGAAAAGTATTTTCATAATAATATCTATACCTTATTAACTCTATGCCTTTTTCTCAACCTGTAAATTTTTGCCCGTGGGCAGTCTCTTTGATTTTTTCAAGTATTTCATACGGAATGAAAAGCTTGCCATAGCCTGTGCCGAGGTCAAGCCCCGGTTTGTTATCGCCATGGAAATCTGAGCCGCCGCTTAGAAGAAGGTCATACTTTTTTGCAAGCCTTAACATATCGCGCTCATCCTGATTGCTGTAAGAGCTGTAAAAGGTTTCAATTCCCATAAGTCCGGCCTGCTTTAAATTTCCTACCAATGCATCCAGACGTTCGTTTCCCATATGATAAAGCGGAGGATGCGCAAGAATCGGAATACCTTTTGCCTGTAGTATAAGTTCGACTGCCTGTGCGGGCGTGATTTTTTCTCTTGGAACATAATATTTACAATTGTCTCCGACATATTTGGCAAAGGCTTCAGAGCGGTTTGTCACATATCCGTGTTCCGTAAGATATGCCGCATAGTGCGCCCTTGTAATTACTGCTCCGGGATTCTCTGCGCACAGCTTATCAAAAGTGATATCAATACCGGCTTCCTGTAGGTTGCGGCACATTTTTATATTGCGGTTTATGCGTGAATCTACAAAGGCTTGCAGTTTTGCCTGAAAAGCGGGGGCGTCATAATTGATATAAAGCCCCACTACATGTATATCTTTTCCTTCATTTTCAGAGGAAAACTCAATGCCCGGAATCACTTCGATCGGTTTGTCTTCTGCATAGGCGGCCGCTTCGTCAAGACCGTCCGTTGTATCATGGTCTGTCAGGGCGAAAGCAGAAAGCCCTTTTTGCAAGGCATAATCTACAAGCGCTGTGGGCGTATAGGTTCCGTCTGATTTATTTGAATGTACATGCAGATCAATCTGTTTCATAATCGTCCTCATCTGTTGCCGTACTGGTGTATACAGTACGTTTTCTTGCCATTTCGTCATTGGCAAGATATTCATCATAAGTTGTAATTTTATCAATCAGTGAGCCGTTTGGCAAAATCTCCATGATACGATTGGCGGTAGTCTGTACAACCTGATGGTCGTGACAGGAAAAAAGTTCCACACCTTTGAATTTCATCATACCTTCATTGAGTGCCGTAATAGCTTCCATATCCAGATGATTGGTAGGCTCGTCAAAAATCAGACAGTTCGCTCCGCTTATCATCATTTTGGATAACATACAACGAACCTTCTCACCACCGGAGAGAACTTTGACCCTTTTAACACCGTCTTCACCCGCGAAGAGCATACGACCCAAAAAGCCGCGGACATATGTGACATCCTTGATAGCGGAATAACCGGTCAGCCATTCGGTAATCGTATAATCATTATTGAATTCATCCGTGTTATCCTTAGGAAAATACGCCTGTGAAGTAGTGACGCCCCATTTATATGTGCCTTCATCCGGCTCCAATTCGCCTACCAGGATTTTAAATAAAGTTGTTTTGGCAAGCTCATTACCGCCGACAAAAGCGATTTTATCATCATGCCCGACAATAAAAGAAATATTGTCTAAGACTTTTTCACCGTTTATAGTCTTGCTGATACCTTCCACGGTCAGAACCTCATTACCGATTTCACGCTCCGGTCTGAAATCAATATAAGGATATTTCCTGCTTGAAGGCTTGATATCGACCAACTCGAT
>CAMWWS010000293.1 GCA_947178085.1 uncultured Lachnospiraceae bacterium
TTAGTCAAGGATCCCAAACAGTTTGATGTGATTTTAACCGAGAATATGTTTGGTGATATTTTATCAGATGAGGCAAGTATGGTAACCGGTTCCATCGGAATGCTGGCTTCAGCATCATTAAACGATTCAAAATTCGGACTATATGAACCAAGTCATGGTTCAGCACCGGATATTGCAGGAAAAGGAATCGCAAATCCTATAGCGACTATTCTCAGCGCGGCAATGATGCTTAGATATTCGTTTGATCTAGACACTGAAGCGGATGCAATCGAAGCGGCGGTTAAGAAAGTCTTAAAAGACGGTTGGCGTACAGTCGATATCATGCCTCAGGAAGAAGATGAGCGTGCAAAAGTTAAACAGGTTGGAACTGTGCAGATGGGCGACCTGATTTGTGAAAAAATATAAAGCAGTACATAAGAGAATAGAGGATTATTACGATAATAAAGGAGATAATGGCGATGAAGAGTGATAATGTAAAAAAGGGAATGCAGCAGGCACCTCATAGAAGTTTATTTAATGCATTGGGATTTACTGAGGAAGAAATGAGTAAGCCGATGGTAGGTATCGTCAGCTCATATAATGAAATTGTACCGGGTCATATGAACCTTGATAAAATAGTAAATGCTGTAAAGCTCGGCGTAGCTGAGGCTGGCGGAGTACCTGTAGTATTTCCGGCGATTGCCGTATGCGACGGAATTGCGATGGGGCATATCGGAATGAAATATTCTCTTGTCACAAGAGATTTGATTGCCGATTCTACAGAGAGTATGGCGTTAGCGCACCAGTTTGACGCACTTGTAATGGTGCCTAACTGTGATAAGAATGTGCCGGGACTATTGATGGCTGCTGCAAGAATCAATGTGCCTACAGTATTCGTATCCGGCGGACCTATGCTTGCAGGACATGTAAAGGGTCAGAAGAGAAGCCTTTCTTCCATGTTTGAAGCTGTCGGTTCACATGTGGCAGGCACTATGAGTGAAGAAGAAGTCAGGGAATTTGAAGAAAAGGTATGTCCTACCTGCGGTTCATGTTCGGGTATGTATACAGCCAACTCCATGAATTGCCTGACAGAGGCGCTTGGAATGGGACTCCGTGGAAACGGTACGATACCGGCGGTATATTCCGACAGAATCAAGCTTGCCAAACATGCGGGTATGGCGGTTATGGAAATGTACCGAAAAGATATAAGACCGAGAGATATAATGACGAAAGAAGCTGTTTTGAATGCTCTCACCGTAGATATGGCACTTGGATGCTCTACCAATTCCATGCTTCATTTACCGGCGATTGCGCATGAGATAGATTTTGACTTTGATATTTCTTTTGCAAATGAAATCAGTGAGAAGACTCCGAATTTATGCCATCTTGCTCCGGCAGGTCCTACATATATGGAGGATTTAAACGAAGCAGGAGGCGTATACGCGGTTATGAAAGAACTTGCAGACGCCGGACTGATAAATACAGGATGCATGACAGTTACAGGTAAAACAATCGGGGAAAATATAGCAGATGCGGAGAATAAAAATCCTGAAGTAATCAGAACGCTTGATAATCCTTATTCTAAAACAGGAGGTCTTGCAGTGCTGAAAGGAAATCTGGCGCCGGACGGCAGTGTTGTAAAGCGCTCTGCAGTCGTACAGGAAATGATGGTGCATGAAGGACCTGCGCGTGTATTTGATTGTGAAGAGGATGCTATTAACGCTATAAAGGGTGGAAAAATTGTAGCAGGCGATGTTGTTGTAATTCGTTACGAAGGACCCAAAGGCGGTCCGGGCATGCGTGAGATGCTGAATCCGACTTCTGCGATTGCAGGAATGGGTCTTGGCTCAAGCGTGGCGCTTATTACAGACGGACGTTTTTCGGGAGCTTCGCGTGGGGCATCAATTGGGCATGTATCTCCTGAAGCGGCAGTGGGCGGACCGATTGCATTGGTAGAAGAAGGGGATATCATAAGCATCAATATTCCTGAAATGAAGCTGGATGTGAAAGTGTCCGATGAAGAGATGGCGGCAAGAAAAGAAAAATGGCAGCCCAGGGAACCGGAGATTACGACAGGCTATCTTGCAAGATACCGCGAACTGGTAACAAGCGGAAACAGAGGCGCGATTCTTGAGGTACCGGGTAAACATTGAATTAATAAGTGCTAGAATGAAATAGGAGGAATAAAAATGTTATTAACGGGTGCAGAAATCGTTGTAGAATGCTTAAAAGAGCAGGGAGTTGATACTGTTTTCGGATATCCGGGCGGAACTATTTTGAATGTATATGACGCATTATATCAGCATAGTGAAGAAATAACTCATATATTGACTTCCCATGAACAGGGTGCAGCGCATGCGGCGGACGGATATGCAAGAGCGACCGGTAAGGTTGGCGTTTGTATGGCAACAAGCGGTCCCGGAGCTACTAATCTGGTGACGGGTATAGCGACAGCGTACATGGATTCGGTGCCTATGGTGGCGATTACATGCAATGTTAATTTGCCGCTGCTTGGAAAAGATTCTTTTCAGGAAGTGGATATTGCAGGTGTGACTATGCCAATTACCAAGCATGGTTATATAGTAAAGGATGTAAATATCCTTGCGGAAACTATCCGTAAAGCATTTGCAATAGCAAGAAGCGGAAGGCCGGGTCCTGTGCTTGTAGATATTACGAAGGATGTCACGGCAAATAAATGTGAATATACTAAAGTGAACGTATCCGAGCAAAAAAGCGGAATAGAAACCGTTAAAGTAAAAACAGCAAAGGATACCGGGGAGGCTATCGAGACAGCTCTTAAGCTTATAAAAGAATCAAAGAAGCCTTTTATCTATGTAGGCGGTGGAGCTGTAATTTCAGGAGCTTATGAAGAAGTGAGGGAATTTGCCGATAAGGTGGATGCACCTGTATGTGATACTCTGATGGGTAAGGGTGTGTTCGACGGGCATGATGAACGTTATACGGGCATGATTGGTATGCATGGAACTAAAACCTCCAATTACGGCGTAAGTGAATGCGACCTTTTGATTGCAATGGGAGCAAGATTTTCAGACCGCGTTGTAGGTAATCCGAAGAAATTTGCTGAGAATGCCAAAGTGCTTCATATAGATATCGATGCTGCAGAAATTGATAAAAACATTCGCACGGACGTATCTATAGTAGGTGACTTGAAAGAAGTACTTAAAAAACTGAATGCTAAACTTGATAAACAGGATCATAAAGAGTGGCTTGCTCATATTATGGAGCTTAAGGAAAAATATCCGTTGAATTATGACTCTTCGGTACTGTCCTGTCCTTATATAATAGAGGAACTGGACCGCATTACCAAAGGGCAGGCTATAATTACCACAGATGTCGGACAGCATCAGATGTGGGCGGCACAGTATTATAAATATTCCAAACCGCGGACATTCTTATCCTCCGGCGGACTTGGAACTATGGGATATGGACTTGGCGCATGTATAGGCGCGAAGGTAGGCAATCCGGATAAAATCTGTGTTAATATTGCGGGAGACGGCTGTTTCAGGATGAATATGCAGGAACTTGCAACCGCAAGCAGATATAATATACCGATTATTCAGGTAGTCATCAATAACCATGTGCTTGGTATGGTAAGACAGTGGCAGACATTATTTTACGACAAGCGGTATTCGCAGACCGTTTTGAATGATAAGGTCGATTTCTGCAAAGTAGCGGAAGGACTTGGCTGTGAAGCTATCAGAGTTACAAAGAAGGAAGATGTAGCACCCGCTATTGAGAAAGCTTTGTCAATGAATGCTCCAGTGCTCTTAGATTGTATCATTCCGGAAGATGATAAGGTATTCCCTATGGTTCCGGCAGGAGCGCCGATAAGTGAAGCATTCGACGCAAAGGATTTAGCGGAGAAGTAAAATAGAATTAATAGCCGCTTGACGAAAACAGGCAATAAATGTAAAATATTTTTGGTTCTTATGGAAATATCTAGTAAAATCGTAACAGGAGGAAAAAGAAGTGTCCAGAGTATATAATTTTTCAGCAGGTCCGGCAGTTTTACCTGAGGAAGTGTTAAAAGAAGCAGCAGAGGAAATGTTAGACTATAACGGAAGCGGAATGTCCGTTATGGAGATGAGTCATCGATCCAAGGTATATGATAAGATTATTAAAGATGCGGAAGCTGATTTAAGAACCTTATTAAATATTCCGGATAATTATAACTGTCTCTTATACACCTCAGACGCTGCC
>CAMWWS010000294.1 GCA_947178085.1 uncultured Lachnospiraceae bacterium
ATGTTAACCGGATGCGCAGAAAACGAGTCAGTTGCCGACTTTGATAATAAAATGACCAATATGGTCAACAACGCAGATTCTACCGGCGAAGAATCTTATGGAAATACAGCTGCAGCGCCTGTTGAACATTTGATTGATACCGATTATAACGGGAATGATTCCGAAGATGATATTGATAATGCTGAAAAATCGGAATCTAATCCGGATACCGAAAATAACCATGATACTCCAGAAATATCTATAATCATGGTCGGCGATATCCTGCTTCATACACCTGTAGCCAAGAGCGGCGTGCAGGAAGACGGCAGCTATAACTTTGATGCAGTATTTGAAAATGTGAAAGAAGAGATTGCAGCCGCAGACCTTGCAATAGTCAATCAGGAGGTCATAATAGGCGGAGAAGAACTCGGAATTACCGGATATCCGAGCTTCAATGCACCTTATGAGCTTGGAGACGCATTGGTGGATACCGGGTTTGATGTAGTGCTTCATGCTACTAACCACACTCTGGATAAAGGCGGTAAGGGAGTAAACAACTGCATTAATTTCTGGAAAAGTAATTATCCGGACATAGCGATACTTGGGATTAATGAAAGTGAAGAAGAACAAGACAATAATATCTATGTCTATGAGCAGGACGGAATAAGCGTCGCAATTCTGAACTATACTTACGGAACGAACGGAATTCCTATGCCGGCAGATATGCCTTATGCCGTAAATCTGCTGGATGAGGAAAAAGTAACGGAAGATATAAAAAAAGCCGAAGAACTTGCGGACTTTACCATAGTCTGCCCACACTGGGGAACGGAATACAGGCTTACATCATCGGCTGAACAAGAGCGGTGGACAGATATTTTCCTTGAAAACGGTGCAGGCCTTGTGATTGGCACGCACCCACACGTTATTGAGCCGGTAGAGTGGGTCCGTGACGATAACGGTAATGAAATGCTGGTATATTATTCGCTTGGAAATTTCGTCAATTGGACGTCAGGTACAGGAGAAGGCGTTGCCAATCGCATGGTCGGAGGCATGGCGGAAGTTACCATATGTAAAAATGTGGATGGAGAGGCTTATATCTCTGATTATGGCGTAGAACCTCTTGTTTGCCATCTGAGTGAGGGAACAAACGGAGTTACGACATATCTTTTATCGGAGTATTCGCAGCAGCTTGCGGCGGAAAATATGATTGTCATGCAGGATAGTGAATTTTCATTAGAATATTGTGAAAATCTGTGCGATGAGGTCTGGGGAGAGCTTTTCAGGTGAATTATCAAGCGCCCGTGTACAATTGAAGTGTAAAAATGGAGGATGTGAATATGAATTTGGAAATGATAGAGGCGGGTTGGCTGTCCCTTTTGCCTCCGCTGATTGCAATTACTCTGGCATTGATCAGCAAAGAGGTATATTCTTCCCTTTTTTTAGGAGTGTTGACAGGAATGTTCGTATACTGCTTTCGGACGGGAGGGAACGTTTTACAGGCGGTTACATACACTTTTGACATGATAGCGGCAAAAATTGGAGAAAATGGATATATGATTATTTTCCTGGTGCTTCTGGGCTCACTGGTAGTTGTGGTAACCAGGTCGGGAGGCTCCAATGCCTATGGGCAATGGGCAGGGAAACGGATTAAAAATAAGGTAAGCGCCAAGCTGGCCACATCATTGCTGGGGCTCATGATTTTTGTGGATGATGGTTTTAACTGCCTTACAGTGGGAACCGTCATGCGTCCGATTACGGATAAGTGCAAGGTCTCAAGGGAGAAACTGGCTTATCTGCTTGATGCCACGGCGGCACCCGTCTGTATCATTGCGCCGATTTCCAGCTGGGCGGTAGCGGTAGCTTCGGAAGTGGAGGAAGCAGGCGGGTTGAATGCTTTTATCCGGACCATACCCTATAATCTGTATGCGATTCTGACGATTGTCATGGTGTTTTTCCTGAGCATAACTGATTTTGATTTTGGTCCCATGAAAAAAGCAGAGGAAAACCGGGAAATAGAAGATATGGGGGCGCAAAAGGCGGATGCCGGGGTAAAAAACGGTACAGTACCGGACCTGGTGGTACCGATTCTGACTCTGATCATCTGCTCTATTTTGGGAATGGCTTATGTGGGCGGCTATTTTGAAGGACGTTCTTTTGCGGAAGCCATCGGAGAAAATCCTACAGCAGGCCTTACCCTGGGCACATTTGCGGCGTTAATGGCAGCGATGCTCATGTATGTGCCGAGGAAGCTTATGGGTTTGCGGGAATTTATGGCAGGGGTAGTTGATGGCATCAAGACCATGATTCCGGCGCTGTTGATTTTGATTCTGGCATGGGCCCTGGGAGGAGTGTGCCGGGAAATGATCGGAACAGGGCTGTTTGTCAGCAATTTCGTAACAACTGCTAACCTTCCTTTCAGTTTCCTGCCTGCCATTGTGTTTGCCGTGGCAGCGTTCCTGTCCTTTTCCATGGGGACAGCATGGGGTACCTTTGGAATCCTGCTTCCTATTGTGTCCATGATCTGCGTTGGAACAGAAGGCGCAGCCGTACTGATTCCGGCTTTGGGAGCCACTCTGGCCGGTTCCGTATATGGGGATCACTGCTCTCCGATTTCCGATACTACCATTCTGGCATCCACAGGGGCACAGTGTGAGCATCTGAAGCATGTGGAAACCCAGCTCCCCTATGCGACTTTAGTGGCTGTGGTATGCTTTGCCGGTTATCTGGTAGCCGGGTTTGTCCGTAATCCGTGGGTCACGGTAGCGGCATCTTGTTTACTGCTTTTTCTTGTGTTTGCTGCGATTTTTTATGTTGACAGGAAGAAAAAACGGAACACATGCGTAGTGCCTGAGGATTACATGTAATGGTAGTGGAAAATATAAAATGATGGAGGATAGGATTCATGTATAAGTTATTAATCGCACAATTAAAAGCGCTGACAGAGGACAATCCCTACCGGATTTCGAATCTTGCGAATGTGACCGCGTTGATTTACGATAGTCTGGAGCGGATTAATTGGGTAGGATTTTACATCATGCAGGATGGCAAACTGATTCTCGGACCGTTTCAAGGAAAAGTGGCGTGTACACAGATTGCAGTGGGAAAGGGTGTCTGCGGTACGGCTGTGTCTACAGGCGAGACGCAACGTGTTGATGATGTCCACCTGTTTGAAGGACATATTGCCTGTGACAGTGCCTCCAATTCTGAATTGGTGATACCTATATATAAGGATGGGAAGATATTTGGTGTCCTGGACATTGACAGCCCCATAAAAGGACGCTTTAGCGAGGAAGACCAGGCAGGGTTGGAAGCGTTGGTGAAGGAACTTGAAAAGATACTGTGAGCGCTTTGTGCTGATTTCGATGTACCAATTTCTCACACGCTGGCTATAAAAGTAAAGGCAGATGACATCAGTTACCTGTCTTTTTTTGGTATGTGAAAAAAATTTTGCGGCATTTAAGGATTATTTAATAATTTGGACTCTATAATAAGTGCACAATAAGAAAAACACAGAAAGGAGTAAAATTATTAGTATGATGTACTGGCGATTACTGAAAAAGGATTTAAAGCGGAAAAAGACAATGAATGTAATAATGCTTACCTTCATTATCCTCGCCGCAATGTTTGTTGCAAGCAGCGCGAATAATATGATTACGGTTGCAACGGCGTTAGATGATTATTTAGATATGGCGGATGCGCCTGATTACTGGTATGCCACGACATATGAAGAGGAAGCTGAGCGTTTAAGCCGATTTACAGAGGAGAACGGATATGGGCTGACCACCACAAGGCTCATTCAGATTGACTCGAAGGACGTCAGCATAAGCGGTGAAACATTTGATTACGGCAATACGCTCGTAGTTTCCCGTATCAGCGGTACGAAAATATTTGACAGATACGGAAATGAGATTACCCATGTCGATGACGGAGAAATGTATGTTACTGCTGAGATTTTTAACTCGGATAAGAACAATTTTTATGAGGGTTGTAAAATTGTGATTAATTCAGACGGAGTGAAAAAAGAGTTTACTCTCAAAGGCTATACGAAGGATGTGCTCTTTGGCTCGGGTCAAGCCGGAGTAACACGGTTTATTATAGGAGACAGCGATTTTCAGTTTTTTGATGATGAAAACTGCTCGGTAATATTTTCGCTTGCTGTCTATGCAGATGATTCGTATGAGGATATG
>CAMWWS010000295.1 GCA_947178085.1 uncultured Lachnospiraceae bacterium
GAATAAGATTTACCAAAAAAACAATATTCTTATCATATGCTCCTGAGTTATAGGTGTAATCAAAACGGTATGTTTCGCCGTTAATTACCCTGACTGAATAATCGCTTTCATTTTCCTCAAAAAATGGGGAATAATTTTTGCCGTCAAAACGCGTTATATTTGTGACATAGACGCAATTATCAAGATTTATATTGTCATAGCCGTTATTTTCAATTTTATCTGCAAGCCTGCTTATTTCGACGCGATAAGGTCTCCCACCTCTTTTAGAGGCGCTGGGAATCAGCATGTTTGCCAGAAGAAATACCATAGTAATAAATACGATGACCAATGCGAAAATCCTATTAAAGCTTTTCATACAAATTTGTACCCCACTCCCCAGACCGTCTGAATTCTCTGCGGTTTTCCGGGGTTATCCTCAATTTTCTGCCGAAGCCATTTTATATGAACGGTCAGCGTCTGCTGCTCCGAAAAGCTCTCGCTCCCCCATACCTGATTGAAAATATATTCCTTTCCCAACGTTTTACCCTTGTTTTCCATAAGCATTAAAAGCAGGTCAAACTCTTTGGAAGTCATATCAACTACGACGCCGTTTTTCCGCACTGTTCTGCTCTCTTTATTGAGCGTCAGATTGCCGTCTGTAATCTCGTCAATAAAGTATCTCCTCTTGAAAATCCCCTTGATTTTTGCTAAGAGAATATCAATGTCATACGGCTTTTCAATGTAATCGTCCGCTCCTATTATAAGCCCGTTAAGTTTATCGTCCTTGGAGGTTCTTGCGCTCACAATGATTATGGGGGTATTGCTTTCCTCGCGTATTTTCTTACAAACAGAGAATCCATCCTTTCCGTGCAGCATTATATCAAGCACGATAAGCCTTGCGCCGTATTTTTCATACAGCGACAAGGCTTCTTCGCCTGTAAGGGCAACGCTTACCGTATAACCCTCCGCTCTGAGAAAATCACACAGCAGATTCGCAAGCTCTTTATTATCCTCTACAATTAAAATATCTATCACGTTTTATCCTTCCTACCATCCTAACTCCATAAGCCAGTTGTTGAGTGAGCGTTCCCTCTCCCTTAGCTGTCCGCTATTAGTATACCTATCTAAATTAAACTCTCCTTTTATATTTCCGTCAACTATATAAAGTATTCTTGTGCATTTTGCCGCGACCTTGACGTCATGGGTTACAAGCATGATTGTCGTACCTTCTGCGTTTATCTTTGTAAGCTCTTCCATAACCCCCTCGGATGACGTGCGGTTCAGCGCTCCCGTAGGCTCGTCTGCAAAAATCATTTTAGGTTTATTGATCATGCTTCTGCATATACATGCACGCTGCAGCTGTCCTCCCGAAACCTCATTTATGTCGTTGTCCGCGATTTCGATTATTCCAAGCTTACGCATCAAATCCTGTCCCCGTTTCACCGTATCCTTACGGCTCTCATGCAGCTTGCCCGACTGGCATGCCGGAAGAATTATATTATCCAGCACGGTAAGATTTTTCAGCATATACATCTGTTGAAAAATAAATCCCATTTCATCAAGGCGCAGGTCTGCAAGTTCTCTCTGATTAAGTTTAGAAATGTCCTTGCCGCAGAAATCCACCTCTCCTGCGGTAATGCCATCCATACCGGAAACCGAGTACAGAAGCGTGGATTTTCCCGAACCGGAAGGTCCCATAACGGCAACCATTTCGCCTTCGTCTACTTTTAGGTTTACGTTTTTAAGGACATTGTTCTGGCGTTTGTTGGTGATGTATGTTTTGCATAGGTTTTTTACGGTTAATATGTTTTCCATGATATGTTCTCCTTTTCTATTTGCTGTAAGCTTCTATTCTGTCAAAATTTAGGGTTATAAAGTGCAACTTTATAGACTGTGAAGGGCAGATTGCACAAAATGTTCACTTGCGCCTGACTTCGGAATATGGATTTTCTAAATATTCCGGTGTTGTTGTCGATAACGGACGCAACCGCCCGCAATTCGCCGTCCGGGCTCAATGCGGACTTTTCGGGACATCCGTGTCCCGAAATTGCTGGGTATAGGGCGGAATATCAAGAAAATCTCATATTCCTTCGCAAGTCACTTCGCGAACATTTTGTGCAATCTGCCCTGCGTAGTTTATAGTCACACATTCTACCCCGAAGGTTTATAGCCAGACCTTCTGCCACCCGAATCTATATAAGCAATTATAATTTTATATCTAAGCAATTGTATGTCTAACTTTATGCAATTTTAAATCTATATTTTCATGTCAAGAGTCTGGTATAACTTCGGCTATCGCAACCCGCAGTTTCCAAAGAGCAGTTGGACAAGATATACAAGTCCATAAGCAGGTACTGTGAGGCCGCCGGTCCTTAGGCTGCGTATTTTGCAGCCTTAGTACCGCTGCGGCCGAACTGTAGCGCAAGCGGGCCTGCGTTGGATTGTATATCTTGTCCAACGGTCGTCCGGAACACTATTCCGCCCTCGCCGTATCCGCCGCCCCAATCTTCCTCAAATGCACCGCCCCCGCCGCAGCGGCAAGCACTGTCGCAATAAGCACCGTAAGCGGATAAACAAAGTACACATCCTTCGGCACAATATCATATTCAATGCTGTATGCGCCCATCATACGGAATATCGGAGTAACCGAAAGCTTTGTAAGCGGCGTCGAAACTACCGTGCCGATAATAATTGAAATAAACAGTATAAGTCCGATACGCATTGTCTGCCATGCCACAAGTGAGGAATTTTTGAATCCTATTGCTTTAAGCACCGCTATTTCTCCCTTTTCTTTTGCAACGAAGCTCCTCACCATAAGTACCGAAACCAGAGTATTTATGCAGATAATTATTACAAGAATAAGTCTTTTTACGCCTTCAAACTGCCCCGCAATATCACCCATCATATAGCTTATATATCCGCCCGCCGTATAAACACCCTGATCAGGATATTCCTTTTTAAGAAGCTCATATCTTTCTTCAAAGGTCTTTTTATCAGGATTATCGTTGTATGAAATCTGTAAGCCAAAACAGCCTGCCGCAAGACTGCAATCAATATCGTCATCCTGATAAAAGCGTATGCTTTCGCCCAAATTGTTCATGCTCTGATTAATAGCGGTTATGATATACTTCCTTTTTTCTTCGCCCATTTCAATTACAACTTCATCTCCTATTTCCGCTCCGATTTTATCCGCGATAACATAGGAAATTGCAACTTCTTTTTCATTCTGTGGCGGAGTACCTTCAATATATGTGTACATATCGGTCGTTACCGCTCCCTTTCCCTGAAAAGCCAGGGAAGAGCAGCTTTTGTCCCCATGTGAAATATTAAAGCGAAACAGTATTTCCTGAAAAACGTCAGCGTCTATATTATGTTGTTCAAATATTTTTTGAAGCTCATCATGCTTCTCAAAAAACATTTCCTCACTATATCCTGACGTTGTAAATAATGCGTCCTGAGAAATAACCATGTCGCAGTCCGCCATACTGAATGATGTGACAAGTTTGTCAGATTGTAGTGTATTTATCACATTTATGGGTATTATTATAAGCAGTATTCCGAGAGTAAAAATCATAATCATCGAAATATACTTTTTCACTCCACTGAGAATATCGTTAAACGCCATAAACGGCACCGGTCCAAGGTGCGAACTGCAAAGCCGTATAAAGCTCTTTTTAGAATAGCGTTCGCCTGTTTCACCGTTTCTGATTGCATCAATGGGCGAAAACTTCTTGATTTTCCCCGTACATAAATAACAGAATATTACCACTACTGCTGCCGTGGCTGCTGCAAAAATAATGTTTAAGAAGTATCTGTTTTTCCCTGAAATAATAATGTTTCTCGATACGCTTTCTAATAAAAGGCTGCCAAACGGGAAACTTAAGAAAAGCCCCACTGCCGCGCCTGCGATTGATATCGCAAGATATTTTATTATGTAAAGCCCCCTGATTTTTCCGTTTGGAATACCAATCGCTTTCATCACGCCTATTTCACGGAATTCCTCGCTTACCGTAAAATTGATAGTGAATCGCAAAATAACCATTGAAATCAATATAAGGCATATGCTGACAATAAGTATAACCGCCGAAATAAGGATATCCATGATATACATAATTTTAATTGTGGCGCGGTCAACGCTCATGATGCTTATCAGATTAAAATTATTAAACATATCCTCATACG
>CAMWWS010000296.1 GCA_947178085.1 uncultured Lachnospiraceae bacterium
ATGCTGGACCGCGGCATTCCGCTTCGTACATTCCATTTTGACTGCTTCTGGATGAAGGCTTTCCACTGGTCTGATTTCATATGGGATGAGAAGGTATTCCCTGACCCTGAAGGCTTACTGCGCAGAATCAAGGCAAAAGGTTTGAACATATGTGTATGGATTAATCCATACATCGGTCAGGAATCCATTTTGTTTAAAGAGGGTATGGAGAAAGGCTATTTTATTAAGCGTGAAAACGGCGATGTATGGCAATGGGATATGTGGCAGCCGGGCATGGCGTTTGTAGATTTCACCAATCCCGCTGCATGTAAATGGTATCAGGACAAACTGGAAGTACTGCTGGATATGGGCGTAGACTGCTTCAAGACAGACTTCGGCGAGAGAATCCCGACCAACTGTGTTTATTATGACGGTTCAGATCCTGAAAAAATGCATAACTACTATACATATTTATATAACAAAACAGTTTATGAATTACTGGAAGGAAAACGCGGAAAAGGTCAGGCAGTCCTTTTCGCCCGCTCCGCAACGGTCGGAGGTCAGAAATTCCCCGTTCACTGGGGCGGCGACTGCTGGTCAGACTATGAGTCCATGGAAGAAAGCTTACGAGGCGGCTTATCCCTGATGATGTCGGGCTTCGGCTTCTGGGCGCACGATATCGGAGGTTTCGAGAATACTTCTACAGCAGACGTTTACAAGCGCTGGGTGGCATTCGGTCTGCTCTCCTCTCACAGCCGTCTGCACGGCAGCAGTTCCTATCGTGTTCCGTGGGCATATGATGACGAGGCTGTAGATGTTGTCAGAAGCTTTACCAGACTTAAAGCCGCTCTGATGCCTTATCTGTACAAAACGGCAATTGATACATCCAAATCAGGTATTCCTACCATGCGCAGTATGGTTCTGGATTTCACACAGGACAGGAGCTGCCACTATCTGGACAAACAATATATGTTGGGCGACAATCTTCTGGTTGCACCTATTTTTAATCCTGAAGGTAAGGGTATATTCTATCTGCCGAAGGGTACATGGACCGACTTTTTCACAGGAGAAGTCATGGAAGGTGAACGATGGATAGAAAAAGATTATGACTATCTGCATCTGCCGCTTATGGTAAAAGAAAACAGTATCGTAGCAATCGGGGCTCATGATGACGGACCCGAATATGATTATGCAGATGGAGCGGAAATAAGAATCTACGAACTTACAGAAGATAAAGAAACAGAAAGTGTTATATATGATATGGATGGAAAAACAGCCCTAAGCATTTCTGCCAAAAAGATTAACGGCGAAATCACTATACAGGCTGCTGCTTCCAAAGCATATACTATCCGTCTTGTCAATGTAACTAATGTTACAGCATCAGGCGCTTCAATCCGGACTGATGGAAATGACACTGTTGTCACTCCTTCTGCAGACCGGATAGACATTAAACCTGCGAATTAATCACACTGTGAATAATTCACAGTGTGAATTATTTACAGGAATCATTTCTTTCCTGATTTATACTCTTCGCTTTCTGAAGATGTTTCTTTCTGACTGCCCTTGTCAGCCTTTCCGTTTACGGAATTGGCAGCCGTGACCGGGGCAGTCGTCATTGAACATCTGCCGTCAAAGCATGCATTTTCATCAATTACAAGAGACTTAGCGGTAATGTTTCCTAATATTTTTCCTGTAGCAAGAAGTTCAATTTTTCCGTCTGCAAAAATATCGCCTTCTACATTTCCTGATATAAGTACATTCTGAGCAGTAATATCTCCGTTTACTTGCCCGTCAACTCCGATAATCAGATTTTCTTTACAATCACAGTTTCCGTTCAGAGTTCCATCCAGTCTTACTGTCTCCGGTGCGGTAATATTACCTTCAATAACAGCTCCTTTTCCTATCAGTGTTCCTACTTTTGTACGTGCATCCGTCATGGAACTTGCATTTTTGTTCTTTTTCATCATTATATTATCCTCCCTTTATCCTTTAGCTTCAATAACTGTAAGCGGGTCTATCGGCGTTCCATCAAAGATAATCTGATAATCCAGCTGTGTATCTTCTTCCGTAACTGTAAACAGAGTATCTCCTGCTTCTACCTGTGCTCCCACGCTTGCTGCCACTTCTGCTTCCTGACGACACATATATCTCGTCTTATAACCCTTCTTATGCTCTATCTCAATGATAACCGCATAGGTATCATCGCTAGTAACCTCCACTACTGTTCCGCTGCCTGTCGCAATAATGTTCCCATCCTTATGTGTATTAATGGAAAGATAAGGCTGCTCCTCCGTATAGAAGGACAGCACTGCACTGCTCGAAGAAGGGTAAAGGCGCGGAATAGATAAATCTTCCTCATCTTTTGTTTCCTCCACGGCATCCGTCTCTTCATTTTCCACACTCAGACGCAATGCTTCATTTTCTGCCTCAAGCGCCATTTTCTCTTCGCTTAAAACCTGTTTTTCAGCTTCCAGCTGCACTACCAACTGTGTCTGTTCATCCAGCTGAGTCTGAAGATTCGCATTACCGACATTATTTGGCGCAAAACAATAAAACAGCCAGCCCGTCCCCCCTAAAGCAATGCAAATACAAAGCAATAAAACGATAATAGACCGTAAGGCGTTTCGCGAAATATAAAATTGTCTGTTACGGCGTCCCGTATTGGATATCAGCAGTATGGAAAATGATTCCTTATGTTTATGTCCTTTACGTTTCATATACCTCTCCCTTCAGATTATCTACAAGGTAAATTCTCTGCTATGCCCGGTGATGTTATAATCATTCTGCCAATTTTATCTTATATTCAGCGGCTACCTTCCATAATATCACATATTTCACAAAAGGTAAACCAAAAAGCATAAATTCTTTACAACTTTTTAACCAAAATGTTACCGAATTGTTACGTTTTCGCTATGTATGTAATTAAGAAATCGGGTAAAAACCTCATTTTCAAGGATTTCTGCCCGATTTCATATCTCCTATTGGTATTTAACTATGACACGCCCTTTACCACCAGTATTTTATCGCCCGCCTTAATCTCTTCTGACGTAAGCCCATTAACCTCTTTTAACTGTGTTATCGGAACATAGTACTTTTTACCTATATCCCATAAGGTGTCTCCCACCCCTGCAATATAGATAACAATACCGGGAAGCTCACTAATCTTATTCATATCCAGTTCTTCCACTTTTATATCCGTAATAAGGTTTGCCTTTTTCGTTGTAAAGACAAGCACATCATAACTCATTACTGCCTTAATATCCAGCTCATCACTGTCAATCATGGTAACGCTAAGCTGTTCCAGATTCCAGTGTATATGATAAATTGCATTATTATCAATATCAGGCACATCAATGAACTGTTGGAAAGGCAGAGAGCTTTTTGTGGCAAACAAAGTATTCTGGCCGTTCGTACAAAGGTAGATTGTCGTAACATTCAAAGTTCCTATAATGTTAATTCCGTTTTCTACAACTGCCTGCTCTTCTATCTGAATCTCCGCTTCACTATGCACCAGCTGATATATGTGCATTTCCGTATTCTGAATCTTGGCATGGTCTGCACATTTACATTTCCCACTGTTATTATAAAGCAGCTTCTTTAACGACACTTCTGTCGTTAATGCTTCTATCTCTTTTGCCACGCCGTAAATATCCGACAGCACTTCCAGATTTTCCTCTTCATATAGGCGTATTTCCAAATCCAATACATTTTCTACGCAAAAGACTCTCTCTTCTCCGTCGAAGTCCTGTTTGATCTCCACGTTACACTGCGATGTGGTATATCTGATATCCGTCAGCATATTTTCCCGGCAGCCGTGACACTCTATCATGCCGCTGAAAGGCACGGTGCTCTCATGCCACAGAGTCCTGTCATTATCACTTTCCCCTTCATATAGGAAAAATGCTTTCATTTCTCCCTGAATAGCAATTTTCTCATCCAATGCCTTGAATTCTATATTATTCAGCGTAATACTACGCCAAATCAATCTGAAAGCATTAGGCAGGTTAGACGGCAGCTCCATTTCCTCTTTGATTCTGAAAATATCTTTTTTGTTTACCGACATTTGAAGCATTGGAAACTGCTGTTTTCGGTATTCCACTGGCTCTTCGTGATAAATATCCACCGCAGCCTCCTGTTCCGTTTTTTCTTCCTGTTCCTCATCAAAAG
>CAMWWS010000297.1 GCA_947178085.1 uncultured Lachnospiraceae bacterium
ATTTTGTAGGACGTATCTATTATGACCGTATTCAGGAATGCCATGGTGCGTTGACGGTTTCTTCTTATCTTATAGTATACCTTAATTTTTTATACAGGCTGTTTCATATCGGTTTGAAATTTGGGATAGAGAATGCAGGCGGAGATTTGTATTATTATGATACTGATATGGCGTTTGCCATGATTCTGGCTATGGTTTTTATCGGGATGTTTGGCAGAAATCATATATTCAAATTTGTTACAATCATGTTTGTATGTCCGTATATGGCACTAAATTCCGATGCGGGGATACAAAAGGCGCTGCTCTGTGTGGTTTATGCCTTGATGATGATTTATCTGGTAGAAAAAGCGACGAAAAAAAGACAGATTACCAACAGCATGTTGATTATTACGGTGACGGCGCTTCTTAGTGTGATAGTCGTTCTACTGTTGCCTGTATTTACAGACATGGATATTACAGGTGTGCTTGCAAGAGTTGATGGTGGAATTTTTGATCAGGGAAATATGCTTGTAAGGTATAGAGGATGGAAAGAAATCTGGCAGTATATAGAGGGCAGTGGACTGAACAATAGAGTATTTGGCTTGGATTTGTGTTCGGAAAGCTTCCATAACAGTGTCTTGTCCAATATGAATAGTCTTTATATAAAAACTCTATATTCGCTTGGATATTCAGGAATTTTACTTTTGATTGCATTTGTCTTCAGCATTGTATATTATGTAATAAAGGTAAAAGACAGAAAGACTTTCTATATTACTGTAATCCTGGCGGTGATGCTGTTGGCAACGGGAGTAACGGTCAGCAGTATGGAATCTACCCAGATGAGCTGGTTCCCGATGATGTTTGCGGGTATGGTAGTGTCTTCAGTTCAGGTGGAAAAAAGAGAGAAGTATAAAGAAGAAGTTGGAGAAAGTTTATGGGAACAAGCATGAGAATCACACATATTTGTTTGGCAGGTCTTTTTATGGACGGCTGGGGCTATCAGGATAATATGATCGCAAAATATCATGTCTCTTTTGGCTATGATGTGACAGTCATTACCAATCAATGGGTGTATGACCATGAAGGGAATTATGTGAAAACAGATAATGAAACGGAAGTAGACAGATATGGAGTGAAAATCATCAGGATTCCCATCAAAGGCGATAAGCCATATACTTATAAATTAAAGCAGTATATTGGTCTGTATGAAACACTATGCAAAACGAAACCTGAGGTAATTTTCCTGCATAGTACCCAGATCAGGGATGTGGATGATATCATCCGTTATAAAAAGGAAAATCCGGATGTGAAGGTTTATGCAGATAATCACTGCGATTATTCAAACAGCGCCACAAACTGGCTTTCAAAATATATCCTTCATGGAATTATATGGAAAAGAAGTGCGTGGAAATTGAATCCTTATGTGGAAAAATTCTATGGAGTCCTTCCGGCACGGGTTGATTTTATGACGGAACGGTATAAACTCCCGAAAGACAGGGTGGAGCTTCTTGTGATGGGAATGGATGATGAAAAGGCGGAAGAAGCGGATAAACCGGAAGTGAAAGCGGAAATAAGGAAACGTTTTGGCTATGCGGATGAGGATTTCGTTGTGATTACAGGAGGAAAGATAGACCATGCTAAGCGACAGACCTTACTCTTAATCGAAGCGGTAAAAAGAATTCAAAATCCGCATTTAAAATTATTAGTATTTGGTTCCGTTGTGGAAGATATGAAAAAACCGCTGACGGATTTATGTGACAGCGATGAACGGATACAATATATCGGGTGGATACAGTCGGACGAAACCTATCCGTATTTTGCAGCAGCAGATTTAGCAGTGTTTCCGGGGAGGCATTCCGTGATGTGGGAACAGGTTGCAGGACAGGGGATTCCCATGGTTGTGAAATACTGGGATGGGACCACACATGTGGATGTAGGTGGAAACGTGGAGTTTTTGTACGAGGACAGTACAGAGGAAATACAGGAAATGTTGGAAAAACTGATGACTCGTGGTGATGAATATCATAAAATGCAGAATGTGGCAGTGGAAGAAGGAAAGAAGATTTTTTCTTACAGACAGATTTCCAAAAGAGCAATTGGTATGAACGCAGATTAAGTTGATTTGAGGAAGCAGAGAAGAAAAAGTAGGATATAAGAGAACGGAGAGAGCATTTTGTCAAAAGAAGATAGAAAATTTCGAGGAATATATCAAAAGGCGAGAATTGATTATTATGCCAATGCAGTTGCGCGAAGGCTGATTGGAAGGAATCTGACAGAACCGAAGTTTAAGCGGGCAGTACTTACGGCTCAGGAGGGAAACGATAAACTATATGAAATGGTGCTTTCGGGAAAACCTTTTGCAGCAACACGGTTTGGAGGAACGGAGACAAAGACTATTGCAGATGTATTATATACAAAAGCAGGAGGAAAACTTGGTGGGGTAAGCGACAGGACACTTGCAAGAATTATGCAGCTTTCCGGCTTTTTTCCGGCGGATAAAGAGGCGTTAAATCGTTTTGTGGATCTGTATATGGATTGTTGTGCAGATATTGATCTGTTAGGTGTGTGGAATATTTTATTACAGAGCCATCTGGCGGATGAATGTGTAACGAATGCCGAACTTTCCGAGCTTAGGATGTTTGAACCATATTATTTCGAACATCCGTGGACACGTGCTTTAGAGGGGAAAAAGGTGGTAGTAATACATCCCTTTGCTGGAACAATAGAAAGTCAGTATCAAAAAAGACAGCAGCTTTTTGAAAATAAAGAGATTCTGCCGGAATTTGAACTGCGGTGCGTAAAGGCAGTTCAGACTTTGGCAGGCAATAAATGCGAACATGAAACATGGTTTGATGCGTTGGAATGGATGTATAAGAAAACAATAGATGAAGATTTTGATGTAGCGCTGATTGGTTGTGGGGCTTATGGCCTTCCGTTGGCGGTGAAAATAAAACGCGCCGGTAAACAGGCTGTGCATGTGGGCGGTTCGTTACAACTTTTCTTTGGAATCAAGGGAAATAGATGGGACAATCATGAGGTGATTGGTAAGCTTTATAATGATGCGTGGGTGAGACCCTCTGAAACTGAAAAAATTAATAAGTCTAGTGTGGTAGAGGGCGGCTGCTATTGGTAAAGAGAAAATCAATGAAAAGTGCGAAAATAAGAAGCGGGGAGAAGGAATGAGATTTAAGCATAAGAAGTTATATTTAGCATATACGCTGGAATTCACTGTTATAATATTAACATTGTTAAGTATCCTTAAGCAGTTTAGTTTTATCAATACTGGAGATGGATTTAATCAGAATTATTTATTTGTTGTTTACATTGGGAAATATTTACGTAACATTGCAATTAATTTTTTACATGGGAAATTTTTTGTGCCTCAGTTTGATTTTGCAATCGGTCTTGGCGAAGGAATTATTCCAGCGTTAAATTGTTATGGATTTGGTGATCCATTTATGCTGATTTCTGCAGCTTTTCCGGCCAAATATTCAACTTATGCCTATACTATGATTATCTTGTCAAAGATGTATGTGAGTGGTATAGGTTTTATATATTATTGCAGAAAGAGAGAATGCAAAGAAAAAAATATTTTGTTGGGTGTGCCATTATATATTGCGGGGCAGTATGTAATATATCATGGGATTATGCATTCGCCAACGTTTTTGAGTATAATGATTTCGCTCCCTTTTATTTGTGCAGGTATTGATGAGGTAATCATTAGTGACGGAGATAAAAAAGTAAAAATCTCCAAATGTCTTGTTCTGGCAGTTGCTTTTCAGGCTTTAAACGGTTTCTTTACATTGTATATGGAATTGCTGTTTGCTGCATTATATGCATTGATTAATCTTCTGTGCAGAGTAAAGGGGGTCTTATCATTATTAAAAAAAGGATGCAGCTTATTTTTACAGGTCATATTGGGAATGTTGATAAGCGGTGTCATTTTTATTCCTTCAATATATGGATATGTTTCAAGTGCAAGAAGTGGTGATTTTAAATGGATTGGCTGGAAAGCCTTATTTCAGTTAAGTGCCAATACCATTTGGGAAACGTTTTCTTCTATTATTATACCGGCAGGTCATCAGGAGATTGGTTTGATGCTGTCGGTTGTTTCAGTATTTCTTATTTGTTTAGCAATAAAGAGAAATAAGAC
>CAMWWS010000298.1 GCA_947178085.1 uncultured Lachnospiraceae bacterium
GTATAATGTGGTTACAAGGTCAAGCAAGACCACAACAAACAAAATGAAATCAGGAGGTAGTCACATGAGTATGACAAAGAAAGAACTTGAAGCAAAGGTACAGGAGTTTAGAAGCCTGAAAGCAATGCAAGCAGAACTTGAAGATGAAGTAAAAGCTGTTGAGCGTTCCATCATTGAGTACATGACAGAAAATGAAATTGATACGGAGATCACCGACACGGCAAAGATCACCTACAAGCCACAGAGCCGGACAACTTTAGATAAAGAAAAGTTGACAGAGATTTTAGGCGAGGACTTGAAACCATTTGAGAAGACAACTTCTTTCAACGTGTTAAGGGTGAAATAACAGGCAATCGGCAGAGGGTGGAGCAATCCACCCAAAGCCCCAAAGATGGGTAAATGGTTTTTGTGAAAGGTTCGATTCCTTCATACTCAATCGGTAGAAATACCGTAATAACAACATTAATCAATCAAAATGAAAGGTAGGTATTAACTATGATGAAATGGAAAGCGAGGACAGAGACAACTAATATTGGTGTTTTGGAGCTGGGCAATCTGACATTCAATGAGGATTATATGGAGGTATCAATAGATATTTGCGATATGTCCGACAGTCTGAAAGCTGATGTTGAAAAAGCTATTGAAGCAAGAAAAATTAAATCGGCTAAAGAGTGGGAGCAGGTCTATAAAGATCATCCTGAGTGGGAACAGCGCAGCAGAGTATTCAGCGATAAACAGGCAGTAATTGACTTTACATATTTAAACATCGTTTTAGAAGCTGATAAGCCTATTAAATATAGCGTTGTGGTAGGCTTCCATGATGCAGAGGATGACCGTTTAGAAGAAGATGCAAGTATCACGGTTGACTTGTCAGAGCATACGGACGAACTGAAAAAAGCAATCATCAAAGTATTAATTGACAAGTTCTTTTAATCAGTCAGCGGCAGCAATCAAACACAGGGGGAGCGTAACAACTCCCCTAACAATCAAAATTCGGAGGTAGAAATACTATGAGAAATAAAGGTAATGCAGACTATACAAACAGACCATTAAATAATGCGGAGCGCGAATTTGCCGCACTTCCCGAAAACCATAATTTGATTTTTGATTATATGAAGTGTAAAAGACTGGATCCGGAAACTTTCTATGATGAATTGATTCTTGATTATCTTACAGCGGTTAAACAATATGTAACCGAAAAGCCGGAACTGCAAATCAATTTTTCATTCAAAACAATACTATTCCAGCGTTTGAACGGTAGGATGATGCACTATTGGCGTGAATACTATGCGGATTGTAGAACAATGGAGCGCAAAGCGGTGCGGTTGGATTATGAATATGAAAATGACAAACAAGACAGATGCAGCCGAGTAGAGCCGTGGTGGATTGATCCAACGCAGAATGTGGAAAGGTATGTTGTTGAAAAGGAATTTCTTAATGATTTATATTCCAATATTTACAGATATGCGGAGCCGGATTTGCTGAAACTTATCGTTGATATGCGTCAGGAAGGTTATAGCAATCGTGAGATAGCAAGAAAAGCGGTAGTTGTCATTGAAGATTATCAGGATTGGGGAATTAGGGAAACTACACAGCTTATTACAGTACTATGCGGATTGTAGAACAATGGAGCGCAAAGCGGTGCGGTTGGATTATGAATATGAAAATGACAAACAAGACAGATGCAGCCGAGTAGAGCCGTGGTGGATTGATCCAACGCAGAATGTGGAAAGGTATGTTGTTGAAAAGGAATTTCTTAATGATTTATATTCCAATATTTACAGATATGCGGAGCCGGATTTGCTGAAACTTATCGTTGATATGCGTCAGGAAGGTTATAGCAATCGTGAGATAGCAAGAAAAGCGGTAGTTGTCATTGAAGATTATCAGGATTGGGGAATTAGGGAAACTACACAGCTTATTACAGTACTTACAAAGACACATAATAGTGCATTGCAAAGGCTTTATAGAGACACATTGAAATACGGAGATATTGACAGCTATCAGAAATGGGAAGATGCAAACGAAATTTGGTAAGCATAAGGGGAGTTGTCAGCAGTGGCAATTCCCCGACACTGGAAAGGCAAGGTAATATTTTGGATAATTATAAATTGGAACCATTAACGGACTTTGAGCGAAAATTCGCGACGGAAAACCACAATCTTGTATATGATTTTCTTCATAGATACGGTTATAGTTTGGAAATGTATTATGATGTGGCTATTTTCGGATTTTTGAAAGCAGTACAGATATATAACCGTAGGGAAGATTTGCGGAATAAATACGATTTTCCCTTTATCAGTCAGCAATATATGAGGTCAGAGATTGGAAACTATTTCAGGACAGAGAGCGCAAAGAAACGGAAACCATCGGAAACGGTTGTTAGCCTGGATGTAGAATATTCAGAAACGGAAAATCTTTATAATTGTATCAGCGTTGCTGGTGGAAAAACGCCTGAATTGGAAATAGTAGCAATGGAACAAATGACGGAATTATTAAACAGCTTATCAGATACACAGCGGAAAATTGTGGAAATGAAGATTGACGGATATAACAGCAAAGAAATTTATTCAGCATTGGAAATGAAATCATCAACCTATTATGTGGAAGTGCAGCGGATCAAGAAAGTATTGGCGGAAATGATTGGTTAGGGTATACCCCCCTAATCAGTCAGCACATAACGGAAAGGATGGAAAATATTATGTTTGATTTTAGAATCATTGATACAGCGGATGGAAACCAGATCATAGATAGGAACCTTAAAACACCGTATAAGGCGCTTACTCCGCTTCAGATGGTGGAATATCTGGAAATGGATAATAGGCTTGCTTATATGGACAGAATGGAGCGAAAAGCAAGAACAGTGGCAGAGCGCAAGCGGAAAATAGTAAGGAATCCAATATATAAAATGGCTTGCTTATGTGGATTAATTTAATCAAAAAAATAGCGGATTGTGTGGAAAGAATAACAGATATATTCTTATACCAGATGCAGAAGCAACATAAAGATAGAGTTAAATGGAAAATCGTACATAAAATATTGAATAAGATGATTTGATTTAGTCGGCACTGGTGGAAATTTTCTGTCAGTGCTGATTGAAAAAATGGGAAAGGAGTGTTATAATATACACAGAAATCAATGTATATTATATAATGGAGAGTATGCGAATGGTAAACTACAATAAATTAATGGATAAATTAAAGGAAAAGGGAATTACTACTTATACAATCAGGCAAAAGGCTTTAATACCACAAGGAACGCTTGCAAAACTTAAAATGTGCAGTGGTGCATCAATGGAAGAGATTGAGCAAAAGCTACAGGAATACAAAGACACTCACAACGGAAAAGATTTTATGTGTGATGTATCGACAAAGACTATTGAGGATATATGCCAGTTATTGCAATGTCAGCCGGAAGATTTGATTGAATGGAAAGTTGATCTAAAGCCAGAGTTGGCATATGAGAGCAGATTTAAAAATGAAGAGTAGGAGGTGTCTTATGACAGCAATCAGACAGGAAGCAATTCAAATGCTGGAAAAAGTACCAGAAGATAAGCTGAGTTTTGTAATTCAGATTATGCAGGGTGTGAATGGACTATTGGGAACATCTGACACAAAAGAAAAAGAAGTTGTAGATATAAATCAGTTTGTTATGGAATCGACAGAGCGGGGACAGAATGCAGATGAATATATAAGGGAGTTACGGGATAATGACAGATTTTAAAAGGGTATTTATTGACACAGCACCGATTATATATTTTTTGGAAAATAGCTCCTTATATATGGAATCAATGGGAAAGTTCTTTACAAAATGCATGAAAGAGCATATACAGATTGTGACTTCTTCACTTACCGTTGAGGAATATCTTGTGTTGCCATATAGCAATGGGAAAATGGAATATGTGGACAATTTTAGAAGATTTATCGAGTACATGAACATTGAAGTGGTGGATATTGATTCAACAATAGCTGAACAAGGGGCAAAGATTAGAGGACAATATAAAAACTTTAAAGCTATGGATGCTTTACAGATTGCGACAGCAATAGTGAAAAAATGTGATATGTTCTTTACAAATGATAAGCAGCTTCGACAAGAAAAAGAACTTCCGTGTATGACAATGGAGGATATAT
>CAMWWS010000299.1 GCA_947178085.1 uncultured Lachnospiraceae bacterium
TGTGCCCGCAAATAAAGCCGATAAAAAATCTGACGGAATTATATGGCCCGACAATATAAACATATGCTACATAGGCGGAGGCTCTCAGGGATGGGCTTGGAAGCTTATGAGCGACCTCTATTTGGAGGAGGATATTTCGGGCACGATACGTTTGTACGACATTGATACAGAGGCAGCAAAGGCAAACGAGATTATCGGTAACAGAATGTTTTCATATGAGGGTGCAAAAAGCAAGTGGAGTTTTGTAACGTCCCTTTCCTTGGAGGATGGGCTTACAGGCGCGGACTTTGTGATAATTTCCATACTGCCTGCCACATTTGAAGAAATGCGTTCCGACGTTCATGCTCCCGAGAAATACGGAGTTTACCAGTCGGTAGGCGATACAGTGGGAGCTGGAGGGTTATTCCGCGCGTTAAGGACGGTGCCGATGTACGAAGTCATTGCCAAAGCAATAAAGAAATACTGTCCCGACGCATGGGTGATAAACTATACAAATCCCATGTCAATATGCACAGGCGCGCTTTATAAGGTGTTCCCAAAAATAAAGGCGTTCGGCTGCTGTCATGAGGTGTTGGGTACCCGCGAGCTTCTGCTGGAAGCGTTGAAAGAGGAAACAGGTATAGAGGAACCCGATAAAAACAAGCTGCTGACAAATGTAATAGGTATCAATCATTTCACATGGATAACGGAGGCTTCTTACAAGGATATTGATATATTCCCCATATATGCACGCTTTGTGGATAAGTACAAAAACGGTTTCGGCGGTGATAATATTGATACGGATTACTTTGCACAGCAGCAAAAGGTAAAATTTGACCTGTTTAAAAAGTATGGAGCAATAGCCGCTGCGGGTGACCGTCATTTAGCGGAATTTGTTCCGGAATATCTGCAAAATCCGGAAAACGCAAGAACCTGGGGCTTTACGCTTACACCTGTAGATTACCGCGTGGAAAACAAGAAAAATCTGGACGAGCTTAGCAGGGCATATGTGTCGGGCGAAGTCGATATCCCGATAAAACCCTCAGGCGAAGAAGGGGTAAAACAAATAAAAGCTCTTCTGGGACTTGGCGAGCTTATTACCAATGTCAATCTTCCCAACAAGGGTCAGATAGACGCGCCCCATGATATTGTGGCGGAAACCAACGCGTTTTTTTCAAAGGATTCCGTAAAGCCTGTTGTTGCAGGAAGAATCCCTGATGGGATTGCTCTTTTAATGGACAGACATATGCAGAATCAGGAAATGCTTTTAAAGGCTGCGCTTGAAAGGGACACAAAGCTGGCGTTCCATGTATTCAGAAACGACCCGTCAATTGCAAAGCTTAGTCCTTTGCAGGCGAAAGAATTATTCTGCGAAATGTTTGAAAATACCAAAAACTACCTGCCGGATTATGCTCCGCTGGAATAAATATCCGTTAAAAACACCAACATATCGGACAAGATAAGCCATTCTGACGTACGTGCAGAGAGGCTTATTTTTTTAGTTTATAATTTAAAAAAAGCACATAAAAATTCAGTCATAACTTGGTATACGTTTCATATATTGAGATAAGGGGGCAGCGGGATGCAGAAAGAAGAAATCTTACATATTTTTCCGGACTTCATGCGTACAAAATGGGAGAAGGTGGCAGAGCGGGCGGAGCGTCTGCAGGAAATAAGGCTGCGCGTCAACCAGCCCGTTACAGTACTCATGGATAATAAGGAATGGTTTCTTGAAACAGAAGGCGGGCTTACATCAGATGTGTCTCATGCGGCGTACAGTAGTGAAAAAGAGCTGGAAGCAGTACTTACGCATGTGTGTCGCTATTCCATCTATGCTTTTGCAGATGAAATCAGACAGGGATTTATGACGATTCCGGGCGGACACAGAGTAGGTATTTCGGGACAGGTCATATTGGAAAACAATGAGAAGATCAGAAATATAAAATATATCCGCTATTTAAATATCCGTATTGCTCATGAAGTCATCGGAGTATCTGATAAAGCGCTCCCTTATCTTTACAATAGAGGAGAAGTACTGAATACTTTGATTATTTCACCGCCGGGATGTGGGAAGACCACGATGCTCAGGGATCTGGTGCGAAGCTTTTCGATAGGGAATTCATATGGAAAAGGGCGCAATGTCGGACTTGTGGATGAACGCTCGGAAATCGCAGGAAGTTTCTTAGGCGTACCGCAGAATGATATTGGATTGCGTACGGATGTAATGGATGCCTGTCCAAAGTGTGAAGGCATGATGATGCTTATTCGCTCTATGGCTCCGGATATTCTTGCGGTAGACGAGCTTGGCTCAAAGAAGGACATAGAAGCGATGCATCAGGCGACTCAGTGCGGCTGCAGGATGCTTGCTACGATTCATGGTTTTTCTATAGAAGAAATAGGGCGTAAAGAGTATATGAAGATTGTGATGGAAGAACAGCTTTTTGACAGATATATGGTACTTGGAAAGAAAAATAACACATGTATTATTATCGGAATTTATGATAAAGAGAGGCGGCTATGTTCAAACTGGCAGGAATAATTATATTAATGTTCGGATGTATCGGGCTTGGTATCGATAAGGTTTCGGAAGAAAAACGACGTATCAGGGAGCTTCGTGAAATTAAGAATATAGTAGTAAGAATACAAAACGAAATGGTATATGGCAAGCGTACGCTTCCTGAGATTTGTTTGATTCTTGGCAGGAACTCTACAGAGCCATACAGTAATGCATTTATGAATATCTTTCAGAGATTGGAAGAAAATGACGGGACCATTCTTGAAAATATTTGGAAAGAGCAACTGAAAAACTGTATGAAGGATATGCCGCTTAAAGAAGAGGAAAAGAGTATTCTTATTAATCTGCCTGAGCATATGGGGATAATGGATGGTGCAATGCAGGCCGCTGATATTGGACAATCTCTGGATATGATCACAGGTCATATTGTCAAGACGGAGACGGAATATGAGAACAAAACCAAAGTAATTATGAGTGTAAGCGTAATGGCGGGATTGTTTCTTGTAATATGGCTTATATAGGCGTAAATGACGGATTTATAGAATTAAGATGGGAGAATAAATATAGAAATGAGCATAAGTCTAATTTTTAGAATTGCGGCAGTTGGCATATTGGTAACGATTTTGAATCAGATATTGAAGCACAGCGGCAGGGAAGACCAGGCATTTCTGGTCAGTCTCGCAGGTCTGATTCTGGTATTGACATGGATTGTGCCATACATTTACGATTTGTTTCTGATGATTCAGGATTTGTTTTCGATTTGATTCATTTAGTGATTTATATATGAATTTATATATGAATTTATATAGAAATTTATGCAGGATAGAAAGGAGCCGCATTACTATGGAAATAATCAAAATCGCCCTTATAGCCCTTGTAGGTATACTGCTTGCAGTTCCCATGAAAAGCTACAAGCTGGAATACAGTATTTATATAGGACTTGCCGTATGCCTGCTAATCCTTACATATTCCGTTAATTACTTTACACGAATACTCACCGGCATGGAAAGTTTACAGACTTATTTAGGAGACAATTTCCAATATCTTTCGATTCTGTTTAAGGCTATAGGTGCGGCATATGTCTGCGAATTCTGCTCCGCCATATGCAAAGACGCGGGATATATCGGTATGGCAGGACAAGTTGAGACAGTGGGAAAAATGTACATCTTGTTAATCGGAATGCCTGTACTGTTTGCTTTAATGCAAAGTATCAACGAGATAGCAGGCTGATGAGTAGAAAAATGAATAAAATAAAAATTGTTATTATAGTGATTATAGTCATATGTAATATTCTGGCGCAGCCAATGGAAGTGCATGCTTACGCAGCGGAAAACATATGGCAGGAAATGGATTTGGACACTGCTGAGGAAAGCTTCAAGTCTATGTTTCCTGAATATCATTTTGATGGACAACAAGTGTTATCATTAATAGCGCAAGGGAAAATTATGGCGGCAGTATCCGCTCTGATATCAGGGCTTGTAGATACGGTGAAGGCGCAGTTTGGAGAAATTAAGACGCTTTTTGTGATGATTCTTATTCTGGGAATTACGGCGGCACTATTCTCAAATTTTGCAGATGTATTTCAGAATCATCAGATATCGGATATAGCATTCTACCTCATTTAT
>CAMWWS010000300.1 GCA_947178085.1 uncultured Lachnospiraceae bacterium
CTTACCAAGGCTCCGATATATGCCGTGGAGAGAATGAAAGCCATTCAGAAAGCAGGCTTTTCCAAATCAGAGCATTTATTGATTGGAAAGACCGGATATGCTTATGACGGATATTGGGTCATAGAAGCATGAATTGCAAGAGCTATAATTACGAAAAAAAGATGGGCATTGCTGTTCAGTTCAGAAGCGGCAATGCCTGTTTTGTTTTTTTGAAAATTGAAAACTTTTTTCCGGAGTCATGACAATATAAGAATAGTAAACGATTTAGTTGATGTTTACTATCGGTGCAAGGGCAAATCTTTGCAAGTCGACTTGAAAGAAGAAGGAGGATGGCTGCTATGAATAATGATGAATTTGAGCGGTTTGTCCTGAAGTTTGGAAAGGATATCCTGCGGTTCTGCCGGATGACAGCCGGAGACGCGGAAAATGGAGATGAACTATATCAGGACACTATGCTCAAACTGCTGGAGAAAAGAAAAAAGCTGGACTCTACGCAGAATACAAAGAGTTATGCTTTATCCACTTCAATTTATCTTTGGAAGAATAAGAAGAAAAAATACGCAAACAGAATAAGGCTGGTTCCGATTGACAGTATGGACGAGATGTCTGATGAGGGATATCAGATGTCCGATTATGAGAATGAAAATTCGCCGGAACACATTGTTTTGCAGCAGAAAGAGATAGACATGATTCAGGGGTTAGTTGCATCCCTGCCGGAAAAATACAGAATACCAATCTATTTGTATTATTCGGCAGATATGCAAATAAATGAGTTGTCTAAGATTCTCGGACTGCCGGAAGGAACCGTCAAGAGTCAAATGCGAAAAGCAAAAAAGCTGTTAAAAGAAAAATTGGAGGCGATAGGATATGACAGATGAAAGATTGGATCAGATCTTAAAGCAGGCCCTTGTTCCTGAAATAAATGACAGAGAAATTCGAGTACGTAGAAGGAGGAAGGGTAAAATGACGAACTTTGGTAAAATAGGAATGGCTGCCACAGCGGCAGTTGCAGCTGCGGTTATTGGAATTGGTGGACTGGGTTATGTTAATCCGGTGCTTGCAGCAAAGATCCCGTTGATTGGAAAAATTTTTGAGAAGGTTGAAGATGATGTCACATATTTCGGTGATTATACGGATAAGGGAACTGTCCTGACGAATGAGGATCATGTAGGCAATTTGGATACTTCGGACTACTCCGTATCTGATAAAGGAATCACACTGACTGCATCGGAAGTTTACTGTGATGGATATTCTATATTCCTTACGGTAAATATTGAAGCAGAAGATGCAGATTTTACTCATATTCCGGAGCATTATACAGGTATGAATGTTGCAGATAACCGGACAGCCGCAGGATTTTATATAGGAGGAACATGGAGTGTTGGTGGAAGTTCGCCTGAGATGCTAAAAAATACATTTGAGGGAGAAGTAATCGACAACCATACATTTGCAGGCATGTTGAAGATGGACCTTGAGGAAAAAGTTTCAGGCAGCGGCGAACTTAACCTAAATGTAGACGGTCTTGGCTATGACGATGACAGGATGCTCGACAGCGAAGAAATATCCGCATCCCATTGGACGGACGGCAGCTGGAATATTGTCATTCCATTTGAGGTGAATGGGACAGATGTAAAGGTTATTGAAGTAGGTGAGAAGAAAGGGAATATTACGCTTGATAATATAGTGGTATCTCCCTATCAGGTGATCGTCCATGCAACAACACCCGGAGAGCATCGCGAACTGACGGATGACTTGAGAGAGAAATTGCTTTCAAAGGATTCTGATATGACAGATGCAGAAATGTTCGAGATAATTGGGTGGACTTATGAACCCTGTTATACAATCGTATTTAATCAGGATGGGGAAATTCTTCATCCGGATATGGAAATGGCAGGCTGGGCGGGGTTTGCTGTTCAGGGAAAAGAAATAAAAACCCTGCATATCTTCATTTATGACAATCTTGATGACTGGGCTCAAATGGAATCGGAAGGAATGAACAGCAGTGTTGCCGACAAGGCAGTCATTGCAAAGGAGATACGCGTAGAATAGGTAAGCGGAAGCGTTTGTTGGAAAAACCAATGAACGCTTTTCCGCATTTAAGGATAATGTTATACTCCCTTTACAACTTTGAAAAATATTTTTTCGATGAGACCGATTGATGTTATAGTCCATCTAATAAATGTAAACAAAAATCAGTGTGCATTGAACCGTTATAAGTATTATAAGAAATAGCCGGCAGAAAGGACATTATGACAAAAGAACAATTAGGAAATTTAATCATCACATCGGAGGACACGATGTATCATGTGGCAAAAACCCTGCTGTACAGTGATGCGGATTGTGCGGATGCTATACAGGAGGCGATTGTCAAGGCGTTTTCTTCGATACATACACTGCGCAGAGACACCTACGCGAAGACGTGGCTGGTCCGTATCGTGATCAACGAATGCTATGCCATTATGCGGCGGGAAAAGAAACTGGTTTCCTTGGAGGATTATTCTGTGGAGGAAGCAGCGGAGGAGAGAGCGGACTATTCCGACTTATATGAGGCGCTCAGTCATCTTTCGGAGGAAATCAGGCTTACGGTCACGTTGTATTATATGGAGGGCTACAGCGTCAAGGAGATCGCGGCGTTGATGAACACGACAGAGAGCGCGGTGAAAAACCGCCTTGCGCGGGCGAGGGATAAGATGAAAAAGGAGCTTGCGGAGGCACAGTGAGGAATTTAAAAGACTGATAGTGCCTGTGTCCCGGTTTAAGGGGTCAGGCAGAAATGGAGATTAAGATGAGACAGGAAGAAATGAAATTAGAAGATTTAAAACAAAATTTTCCCGAAATGCCATTAGAGCTTAGAATGATGGTTGAGAGGGAAGTACAAGAACAGATCAGGATGACACTGCCAAAAAGGAGGAGAAAACATATGGCCAGAAAAACGATCATAGCCGCAATCGCTGCAGTCATGCTGCTTGGCACGACGGTGTTTGCCGGCATTGCCTATAAAATGCATAGCGAACCCGTGGGGGAATACGCTGCAGAGATAAAAATAGAAGAGATGAATCAGGCAGGAACTGAGGAAAACAGTTCCGCAGCAGAACAGCAACAGGAAGTCATTGATATCAAGAATGTCAAAATGGAAGTTTCCTATCTGCCGGAGGGCATGGTGGAGACAGAAGATGGAAAATACAGCTATACAAATTCTCTGTATAAGGGCGGTGTGTCAATTACCTTTTATAAAATGGACACCGGGGATGCACAGTTTGACATGCTGACTACAAATGTCAAGGAGACTGAGGAAATTAATGTTGGAGGTTATAACGGTATCTACTGTGAGCTGTATGGAGGAGATGGCGAGGAAATTTCATTTAACCAGCGCATCTATGTGGCGTATACAGATGTACATTATGTGATGGAGATGTATGTCGCGTCAGATGTGACGAAGGAGGATGCATTAAAGATCGCAGAAAGTGTTCATCTACAGCCTGTTTCCGATGGGAATACGCAGGATATTGTACGCGCTTACAATTGGAGTGCATATATGAAATCAAGAAATGAGGAGACTGTTGAGTGGAATCCGTCGGTTACGGTACCGAAATCTGCGATGAAAAACACCCACGCTGTGGGAGAAGCATTTGCAGCAACGAATGTGGAGTCATCAGAGGACGATTGGCTGGGGCTTGGAAGTGTCGAGATCAAGGTGACGGATGTGCAGGTCAGCGACAAAATCAATCTGCTCGATTTATCTGTGATGGATGCTGATTCCAGAGCGGAATTGCAAAAAGAAGTCAATCAGGCGGGAGAACTGCTTCCGGTAAAAATCAATTATATAAAATATGGTAATGGAATCGATACTTTGAACGAAGTGGTAGACAGCCGGGAAGTGCCGCAGAAGCTGGTGTATGCCACGGTGGAATACACGAATACCGGTGCGGAGAAATTAGACGAGATTCTGTTTTTTGGAAGCCTTATGAAAATTGTGGAGGAGAACGGTCAGATGAAAATGTACACGGGAAAAGCATCTGACAAAAGTACAGCGTGGGACGATGCGGTGCCTGCGGGGATTGCACATAATAGTGAGATGTGGTATTATGATGTGCATGGTGGAGAGCGGAGAAATAATT
>CAMWWS010000301.1 GCA_947178085.1 uncultured Lachnospiraceae bacterium
CTATTTATGACGACAAGACATGGGATTTTTCCAAGTATTTCACCGCCATCTTCCTCACAATAGGCTCTTTTTTCTGCTGCCTGATCAGTCCCTTTGGCGACATGGTTTCTTATTTTGATGCAAAAAAACAGGAATTAAGCGCAAAAAGAAACTATTTTCTTCCCGCATTTATCGGTTTTGTCATTGCAGTTCCGCTGCTTTTTTGCATGACTTTACTGCTTGCCAGTGCTGATGTCGTTTTTGAAAATATGCTTTCTCGTCTTATGAGTGCTTTGAACATATGGACGCTGATAAAAATTTTCTTTCTTATGACGCTGGTATTTTTCTCCTCCTACGCCATTTTATCCGCCCTTTGCAGAAATGAAATTAAAGAAAAAACAGAGGAGCGAACACATTTTGATCCTGTCATAGCCATTGTCATTACCTCACTGCTCTGCCTTTTATACATGGCCTTCAGTATGGTACAGATTTTATATCTCTTTATCGGCAATATGGAACTGCCTGAAAACTATACCTATGCAAGATATGCAAGAATAGGATTCTTTCAGCTTTTGGTTGTCAGTATCATCAATTTCCTGCTTGTTCTGATATTCCTTCATCTGTTTCAGGAAAGCAAAATTTTACAGGTAATTTTGACCATGATCTGCGGCTGTACCTTTATCATGATTTTTTCCAGTGCCCTGCGTATGATTCTTTATATCGAAACTTATTCACTTACTTTCCTGCGATTATTTGTGCTTTGGGCTCTGGCAGTTATCTTTCTGTTGATGGCAGGCGTCACCACCTTTATTTTTTACAGGCGGTTTCCTCTGTTTTTCTATGGACTGTCCGTTGTGACTATATGTTATATTGTTCTTTCTTTTTCTCATCCTGATTATCTGGTTGCCAGATATAATCTGACAACAGAATTTTTAAACAAATTTGAACTTCCTGCCTGTTATTCGGCATCGGGAGAATCATGTGTCGTAAACTGTGACATTTACTATCTAAGTTCATTGTCCGCCGACGCTTCCCCTGCTATTTTTAATCCTGAGATAAATCCTTATTTCATAAGTGTGGAGGATATGTTGGATAGAACAGACTTTGATAAACATAGATACCGCAATTTTACCGATGACGATGATTATAGCAGATCTTACTGGATGAGGGACTTTTATTGCAAAATGGAAGATGACACAAAAGGTCTGGGAATCCGAAATTTTAACTTCTCCCTGTACCAAGCGCAAAAATACCTAAAGTAATGGGAATCAATCTTTCTTATCCTCTCGCTGCATCTCCCGAATTACGCTTATTCCAAGCGGTATCGACACCGTCAGCGCAAAAAGGTCCGATACCGCCTGGCAGGCTTCCACCCCAGTCAATCCAAAGAAGTAAGGAAGAACCGCGATAAGAGGCAGGAAAAAGATCCCCTGTCTCGCGGAGGCCACGATGGAAGCCTTTAACCCTTTACCGATAGACTGCAGCATCATATTACACATGATAATCCAGGAACTTAAGGGCAGCGCCGCTACAGAATAGCGCAGCGCGGCAGTTCCCACTCTAATTACATCCGGATCTCCTTTTCTGAAAACCGTCACAAGCTGAGGCGCAAAAATAAATACCACAATCGCAACGCCGACAAGGCAGAAAAATGCCACCTTCACACAAAATGAAAATGCATCAAGTACCCGTTTATATCTCTTTGCTCCATAATTGAATCCGCATACCGGTTGAAATCCCTGTCCGAATCCAATCAACGCAGAGTTTACAAACATCATGATACGGGACACAATGGACATACCGGCGATTGCCGCATCTCCATACACACCCGCCGCATGATTCAAACAGATTGTTGCCACGCTGGCAAGTCCCTGACGAAATAGGGAGGGAATGCCGCCCCGAATCACTTCTTTATAAAAATGAAAGCTGGGTTTAAAATTTTGAAAACGAATCTGAATATTTCCTCCCCTCCTGATCATGATAAGAAGAAAAATAAAACTCAGATACTGGCTTATTGTTGTGGCAAGCGCCGCTCCGGCAACACCCATGCCGCACTTAAAAATTAAGATCGGGTCTAAAATAATATTGATAACCGCACCCGAAACAATCCCGATCATGGCATAGAATGCACTTCCCTGAAAACGCATCTGATTATTCACTACCAGAGAAGCCGTCATGGCAGGCGCACCGATCAGAATAATTCTCAGATAAGCTACCGTATAAGGTTGAATTGTTTCCGTAGAACCTAAAAAATAGGACAGCGGCTCTATAAAAAACGTACAGCCTACCATAATCAAAACGCCCGCGAGAAATGATGTAAAAAATCCAACCGCTGACATTTTTTCCGCTTCTTCGATCTCACCTGCACCCAATTTTCTGGAAATATAATTTCCAGATCCGTGTCCGAACAAAAATCCTACTGCTTGAATGATTGCCATAAGAGAAAATACCACTCCCACAGCAGCCGTAGACTGCGTATTAATTCTGCCCACAAAAAAAGTATCCGCCATATTATAAAAAGATGTAACCAGCATACTCAAAATTGTAGGAACCGCTAATCTGCAAACCAGCTTTTCCACTGATTCTTCCAACATATAATTTCTCTTTGCTTCCGCGCTCTCAAATTTCATATGATCTCTTCCTCTTTTTTCATGTCCGTTTTATATTGATTTGCATATATGTAAACACTATAATGGGATAATAAAGAAAAATTTCCACATACTACTTCTATTGTACCACTATTATAATTTATCTGTAAGGGAGGATTCTTATGAACACAAAAGCATTGAATCAATTATCGTATGGATTGTTTGTAGCCGCTTCCAAGTATGATAAAAAAATGAATGGCTGCATTGTCAATACTGTTATGCAGGTGACAAGCAATCCTTTGCAGGTCGCTGTATCCATCAATAAGGACAACCTGACCTGTGAGATTGCGCAGAAATCAAAAATGCTTTCCATTTCCATTCTGTCTGAAACTGCTCCTTTCTCACTTTTTCAGAACTTTGGTTTTCAGAGCGGACGCACTGCGGACAAATTTGTAGGTTATCCCTTTAAAATGACAGGACAGGAGCTTCCCTATCTCACAGAACACACGGCAGCCTTTATCGATTGTCAGGTAAAAGATATGTTGGATCTGGGAAGCCATATGCTTTTTATCTGTACGGTAAACGATTGCGATATTCTTTCCGATGAAAAGCCAATCACCTACTCTTACTATCACGAATTTGTAAAGCCGAAGCCTGAAGCTTCCAAAACAAAGGGCTGGAGATGTACAATCTGTGGTTATGTTTATGAGGGTGAAGACCTCCCTGCAGATTTTATCTGTCCCCTTTGTAAACATGGTGCGGAGGATTTTGAGAAAATTGTCTGATCTTTTTCTTGGTGCCGATATGCTCTAAAACGTTGAATTTACGGGATGCAACCGCAACTTTACATGAAAAAACCAAAAAGCAACATCAACTTGATTGTCTTTACATCCACGTATTTCTAAAATAAAGCATGTGACCGGCACAAAAAAGAAAAGGAGATTACTAAATATGAGTTTAGGACAGAATTTACAGTTTTTAAGAAAACGGGACAACATCACCCAGGAACAGTTAGCAGAATCCTTAGAAGTATCGAGACAATCTGTATCAAAGTGGGAATCAGACACAAGCTATCCGGAAATGGATAAGCTGATTCAGCTTGCAAATTTATTTCATTGCAGTCTGGATGATCTGGTACAGAAGGATGTGAGCAGCCAATATGTAGATGACAAGAATTATTATGATCAGTTTAAGAATCAACACAGCAAAAGAATTACACTTGGCGTCGGATTGATTTTATGCGGTGTTACGGTTATGGGATTTTTATCCGCCATACTTCCCAGAGACCGGGGATTTGATGTAGATTCCCTCTGTGGAGTCGGATTTTTTCTTTTTCTTGTGGTAGCCGTAGCTCTTTTTATCGTATCAGGATTGCAAAATGATCATTATAATAAAAAGCATCCTTACATAGAAAATTTCTATACGGAAGAAGAAAAAGAGAGCTTCCATAAAAAATTTACTGTAATGATTACATCGGGAGTTGTTCTCATCATTTTTGGTCTCATTTTGATGACCAGCTATGAAGCTGTCATTTCCAATGATTACAA
>CAMWWS010000302.1 GCA_947178085.1 uncultured Lachnospiraceae bacterium
ATCCAGAATCGTAACCTGACATCCGATGTTGATTTTATCCAAATCAACCTCATCTTCTACAACTACCTCAGCATTCTTCAAAATTTTCTCTAATTCTTCGATTCTTGCCTCTATGTCGCGCTGTTCATCTTTAGCTGCATCGTATTCCGCATTCTCCGATAAATCTCCCTGCTCTCTCGCTTCTTTGATTTTCTGAGCAACTTCCTGACGTTTCACGACCTTGAGTTCATGCAGTTCTTCCTCGTACTTTCTCAAGCCCTCATAAGTTAAAATATTCTTCTTTTCTTCCATGACAATTCGCCCTTCCTGTCTATATTTTTCTCTTTTTCTTCTGTCGTCTCTACTATAGATGTCGTATTGTCTCATTCGGCATAGTTCTTATATTGGATATGCCCGATTAACTAATTTATCATAACCACTTTTTACCACAGTGTCAAGGTATTTCCGAGGAGATATATAGGAAACTTCTATACATTTTCGCCTAAAAAATGCTTCCTTTTTTTCTGAAGAAAAGACATCCAGATAAATATCTCCCGCCTTTATCGCACGCAGCGGGATATTACCGGAGTAGCCGAAATCAAGAAAAATCACAGTATTTTGTCCACTTATTCTTCCGTTTTGACTAAGACTGAATTCCCTTCCGCACTGCACTATAGCCACCAGCCCATACTCATAATAAAGCTCTTCCGTATAATCAGCTATTGCTTCTTCCCACCTGCTTTTTTCATATTCATAGTCTGTATACGTATCGTCACTATCATAAATATCATTAATATTGTTACTATCATTAATATTGTTACTATTATTACTATTGCTGCTTGTATTGCTGTTACTGCTGTCATTCAACTCATACAGGATAGTAAGATGGTTGATATACGGAAGATATGGTTGCATCATTTCAAAAAATTTCTGCATCTGCTCTTCCGGGAAAAGAGAAGCTCCAAGTAAAAGCACAACCGTTTCCGGGTATGGTTTACGGCGTTTCACAGTAGTTTTTTTCAAAAGCTGACTTTTGTCCAACAATTTCCCTGCAAGTGACCATGATATAGACAAAAAAGTATCTTCCTGTCCTAACATTGTCTGCACTTCAGGCTGCATGACCACATCTGCATTCCCTGACTGCATCGCCTTTTCAGTTATCGACGCACGCATCAGACTGAGTAATTTCTCTTTCTTCCAGCCTTTTTGTAAAGAAGGAATCATCACTGTGCTGATATGCAGTTCTTCTTCATCCACATCAAATGAAGACAGCTTTATCTTCTGCCAAAATCGAGGTCTGATGTAACGTATGCTGCCTGTAACCGATTCTTCCGTGACAAAATAAATAATCGAACTTCTTTCCGTACGATAAAATATTGTTTCGTTTCCCATATGAGAATATACGCTAGAGCTGTTCTATTAATTCCACTAATTCCGAAAATTTTTCCACGGCATTCACCCGCTGCCGCAGCTGTGCGGAATGAGGCATACCGGCAGTATACCAGGACACATGCTTGCGCATCTCGCGCACTCCTGTATATTCTCCTTTATGCTCAAGCTGTAATCTTCCATGCCGCAATATCATAGCTTTTCGTTCTTCGCTTGTAGGAGGCGGCAGAATTGTTCCATCATCCAAATAAGCAGTGACCTGTCTGAAAATCCAAGGATTCCCTCTGGCTGCACGCCCTATCATTATTCCGTCGCATCCCGTCTGCTTAAGAAGTTCAGCCGCGCTATCGCAGTCCGTAACGTCACCGTTCCCGATTACAGGTATTGTTATGGCTTCCTTTATGCGTGCTATAATTTCCCAATCGGCCTCACCTGAATAGTACTGCTCTCTGGTCCTGCCATGCACTGCAATAGCCGCGGCGCCGGAATCTTCCATTATTTTTGCCATCTCTACGGCGTTGATATGGTCTTTATCAAAGCCGCTGCGGATTTTTACCGTGACAGGCTTTTTTATTGCCTTTGATACCGCCGAAACGATTTCACCCGCCAGCTTCGGATTTTTCATAAGAGCGGAACCTTCGCCGTTATTAACTACCTTCGGCACCGGACAGCCCATATTTATGTCCAGAATGGCAAAAGGAAGCTCTTCTATGCGTTTCGCCATATCACTTATTATTTCCGGGTCCGAACCGAATAACTGCAAAGACACAGGGGCTTCATCCGGGTGCATCTCAAGCAGAGCCTTAGTGTTTTTATTATTATATAAGATTGCTTTGGCGCTTACCATTTCCGTACAGACAAGGGCTGCTCCCTGCTCTTTGCACAGCAAACGAAAAGGCAGGTCTGTTACGCCTGCCATGGGTGCAAGTATCACATTATTTTTAAACTCAACATTCCCTATTGTCAGCTTTCCCACACAATCATCTATCCTTCCTGTCTAAATTGTAGGCACAAGCATTTATTCCAGCTCTTCATGCAAAATAAATACCCGGTAATATAGGCTCAGAGCTTCAAACATCTCCTGCCTGTTTCTGCGTATTTCGCTAACCATAAGTCCGCTGCTGACCTCATCATACAGTAAATCATTCTCGTCAGCATCCGTCTCCAAAGAAACGCTTCCGTCTTCCTCAAATACGACAGTGAAAATTCCGCCTACTTCTTCTGTAAAAAGCACGCAGATTATGTGCAGTTCTTCTTTGATGGAATCCGGAATGTTTACAAACTGCTCGTTAAAATAATATTTCTGCTCGTAAGCATTGGCGCCGCAAAGCACTATGCGTTCTTCCATACGATATTTATGCTCCTTCTTTATGTCTGTTTCGATTTACAATTCTTTTCCCATACAGAGAGATTCCGGCATATCTACATATGCACCGTAATTAGGAATTTGCTTAAATCCTAATTTTGAATATACATGACAGGACTCCGCTAAAAGTTCACCTGTTTCCAAAATCATTTTCTTATATCCCAGTTCCTTCGCCCACTCTATCAGTTTAGAAACCAGCTCCGTTCCTATGCCCTTTCCTTGTTCAGTTGGTATGACAAACACTCTTTTTAGCTCTACCGTTTCTTCATCATAAGGACGTATCGAACCGCCACCAATCGGATTATTGTTCCGATAAACAACTATCGCTTCATTTATTTTATCAATCAGGTTATATTGAGCGTACTTATCTCGTTTAATTATTTTTCCAACTCGCAAATCTAAGTCCTCGTCAAGTAACCTGCAATTTTCTATAAAATCCTTATTATTCCCATCGCATCTTGAAAATACAATTTCGCCCATCTTTATCTTATCTCCTGAAAATCCTGATTGAGCAATTAGCATATCCCTTTTTGAGCTATGATCAGTCCGTGTTCACTATAACCACATTTCACTTTGTAAGAATGTTCTATTAACTACTCTACAAACTAAAACTTTATTATAAATAAAAAAGTTCTATACTCTCATCTACTGAAACATACGGCTACCTAGAACAATTAACAAATAACGATAGTGTGTTTCATAAGGTAAAAGCATTGGCGAATTTGACTCTACCATCATTTTAAATTCATCAAGTGGAATATATCTTACTTCCTTTACTTCATTATCGTAGAAGGAATACTCATCTATAGGAATGTCTGCTTTATAAAGAAACACATCGTCAATTTCATTCTCAAAATATCCGTCAACCCCACCATACTCACGGCAGGAAAACAGATATTTAAGTTTAGACACATCTATTTTTATGCCAAGTTCTTCACGTCCCTCCCTCATAATAGCTTCTAAAGTGGGTTCGCCGGCTTGAATATGCCCTGAAAAAGAAATATCCAACATATTTGGAAACACGACGTGGCTACTCCTTGTTTGCAACAATATTTCTTGCTTAGAATTCATAATCCACACACAAACACCTCTATGGATAAGCGCTTTTCTATGTGCTTCGTCTTTATCTTCACTTTTGCCGATTTTTTGTCCTAAATCGTCATAAATATCAATGAATTCCATACAATAAACTCTCCTCCAAATCACACATACCCATAAACCCCTCTGACCGAAACCTCCCCCTCATAAACCTGCACGATGTCTCCATCTTCTTTTTCCACCAGCAGCTACCCCGATGAATTAATTCCTCTTGCAATTCCGGAA
>CAMWWS010000303.1 GCA_947178085.1 uncultured Lachnospiraceae bacterium
ATCCCACACGGTACATCGCAACAATCATCCTAAGCAGTATTCCTTTTTTCTGAAAAGTACTTCCAAGCCCTGTAACTGTTGAAATGTAAGGGATTTTCATAAATCCGGAACAAAATCCTCCGTAAATATTCGGCTTAATTGTATAAGTAAGTATCAAATCGGGAGTTTCCTGTCTGATAAGTCTCCTATAGTTCTGAAGCAGTTTGAAATCTTCAAGCGGATTCACACCTCTTCTGTTTATCGGGGTATTTATTACCTTACATCCTTCTTCGGATAACTCTTTTGTCCGTACTTCATCAGGAAGACTTACCGTTACTTGATATTCTTCCAGCAGTTTTAACACCAACTCATTTCGAAAATCGTACAACCCCGCGGAAGAATTAGCAAGTATGAGAATCTTTTGTTTCTTCAATCTACCAACTCCTTACCATTAAAATCCATAATGGCAACCTCATTATATTTCATCATACAGATATTTTCTTCATATTCTCCGATTGTCACGGGATTTTCCTTACCCTTAAGATTGTTGATTACCTGCTTAGGCATATTCACCCCGCAGGCATAAGCATGAGGATATCCTCCGCCAAACCTTGGGTTCACCTCCGAAATGTAAAAAACCCCATCCTGCTCAAATATATCAATATCTATCATACCACAAAATCCGCATTTTTCCACAAAATTCTGTATCAGTTCAAAAAGCTCGGGAATCTTTACCGAAACTGATTTATCGGTTTCTCCTGCACGCATTTTAATCTTCTTCTTTATAAAAATAGAAGTACATTTGCCCGACAGCATGTCAATATAAACATCAGCGCCATATTCCTGTCCATCCATAAACTCCTGAATCATAAGATCATCATACAAGCTAAACAGCACCTCTATTTCACTGTCAGAAGCTACTTTATTAATATTAAGGCTTGCGCTTCCTTTAACCGGCTTTACAAATACAGGATACTTAACTTTTCCTTTTTCCAATTCATTATAAAAGTCTTCCTTTTTCAAGTAACATTTACCGGTAGGGATATTCATTTCCTGCAGCAGTTGAAACATTTTATATTTATCAAAACATTTCTCAACAAGTTCATATAAAGAAATAATCGGCGTTGTTCCAACTTCCAGAAATTTATCCTTTTCTTTTGCAAGAAGACTTAATTCAGGGTCTATCAGTGAAAATACACCATCAATTCTTTCTTTCTTACAAATATCCAATACTATATCTATATATCCAGGTGCAGTTATTCTGGGTACAAGATAAAATGCATCCGCCTCATAAACTGCAGGCGCCAAATTAGAACAGTCTGTAGCAACAACTTTTCCGTCATTCCCAACTGCTTCCTTAAAATACTGCACTACTTTATTTCTTGTACCTGCGCTCAATATTAAAATATTCAAAACAGACCCTCCACTATATCAGCTTTCCTGTTTCCTTCAATCTTCTTTCTCTTATTTCCGCAAAATTACCTTCAACAGCATTAGTATCTTCAGCCACCTCATCCTGATGTCCCAATACTGTCTGCACAGTCATTTTGAGCACTTTCATATCCATTCCAAAAGAAAGATGCTCCACATATTCCACATCCTTTTCCAATCTTTTATCCCAGTCAAGATAATTGCGTCCACTCACCTGGGCCAGCCCGGTTAAACCCGGTCTGACGCTGTGCCGCATTTTCTCACGCTCCGAATAATAAGGAAGGTAAGATACAAGCAGCGGTCTGGGACCAATAATACTCATATCTCCCTTAAAAATATTTATAAGTTCCGGTAATTCATCCAGACTGGACGCGCGTAACAGTCTGCCGAATTTTGTAAGACGTTCACAATCAGGCAGTAACTTTCCTTCTGCATCGCGCTTATCCGTCATGGTACGGAATTTATAGAGTGTAAATATCTTCTCATTTCTTCCAGGTCTCTCCTGCTTAAATATGACGGGGCTTCCAAGCCTCACTCTCACCAGTATCGCAAGTATCGCTAACAAAGGGCTCAATATAATAAGTCCTGCACCTGAAAAAAATATATCTAACAATCTCTTTGTAAAATGCTTGTACATATATAATTACTCTCTTCCAAACTGTTTACGTATAATACTTATAATCAGTTCCATATCTTCATCCGTATTCTTGATGTCGCTGGGCAGACAAAGTCCCCTGTTAAATACGTCCTCTGACACACATTTCTTGTCATTTTCCATTATGAAGTCATAATCCGAAAATACCGGCTGTAAATGCATGGGCTTCCAGATTGGTCTGGTTTCTATATTTTCTTTTTCCAATACATCCATAATCATATCAGGCTTTACCATGCTGTCTTCTGATATAGTCATACATGAGAGCCAGTTGTTGGCATCACCTTCCGGATTCAGCGGATTCATCTGAATTTCCGGTATATCGGCAAAGGATGCTTTATATTTATTATAGATGGCTTTCTTAAGCGCTTTATGCTCCTCCAGGTGCAGCAGCTGCCCCCTTCCGATTCCTGCTGTAATATTACTCATTCTATAATTATATCCAATTTGAGAATGTTGATAATGCCTTGCAGGGTCCCTCGCCTGAGTAGCTAAAAAGGTGGCCTGCTTAGTAATCTCTTCTTCTTTAGAAACAAGCATACCGCCACCCGACGTCGTAATAATTTTATTACCGTTAAAAGAGTAAATGCCTATCTTACCATAAGTACCTGTATGTTTCCCCTTATAAGTACTGCTCAGCGATTCTGCCGCATCTTCAATAAGCGGTACATGGTGCGCATTGCATATTTCAAGGATTTCGTCAAGTTTTGCCGGTGTTCCGTACAAATGAACTACTATTACAGCTTTTGGATTCGGATACTTTTCAAAAGCCTTTTCCAGTGCTTTCGGATCCATATTCCAGGTTTCCCTTTCGGAATCAATAAATACCGGTACAGCCTTTTCATACACTATTGGATTGCAGGTTGCACTGAAAGTAAGAGATGGGGTAAATACTATATCCCCTTCCTGAACGCCTAAAATGCGAAGAGCAAGATGAATGGCCGCCGTTCCCGCACTGAGTGCAGAAGCATACGATATTCCCACATACTCCGCCATTTCCTTTTCAAAAGCGTTTACATTGGGACCTAATGGTGCTACCCAATTCGTGTCGAATGCTTCATTGATAAATTTCTGTTCCTCGCCATGCATAGTAGGACATGATAAATAAATGCGTTTTTTATCCATATTAATAACTATGCTCCTTTCTCAACCTGCGAATTTATATGCTTATTATTTGTTTATTTCTCAATTAGAATCATTTTTCCTCTCGCAGTATGTCGGAACTATTTCCTTTATTATTTTTCTGATATCTTCATTCTCATTCTTTGAGATATCTTTCAGTTGCTTTAACTGCTTGAAGAAAGTCTCCTCTTCTATTTCAATAGGTTTTCCGATATGAATCAATTTATTTTTTGTATCCTGCAGTCCCTCTTCATCCATCAGCAGTTCTTCATATAACTTTTCTCCCGGTCTTAAACCTGTAAACTTTATTTCTATATCTTCATCCACTTTATACCCTGAGAGTCGAATCAGGTTTTTCGCTAAGTCTAATATTTTTACGGGAGCACCCATATCCAACACGAAGATTTCTCCCCCTTTTGCATATGCGCCTGCCTGTAGTACCAGCGAAACTGCTTCCGGAATCGTCATAAAGTAACGTATAATGTCCGGATGTGTAACAGTCACAGGACCTCCCATTTCAATCTGCCGCTTAAACAACGGGATAACACTTCCGTTACTACCCAATACATTACCAAAACGAACCGCAACAAATTCTGTTTCGTAGTGCTTATTAAATGTCTGAATAATCATTTCACAGATGCGCTTGGAGGCACCCATAATATTAGTAGGGTTTACAGCCTTGTCCGTTGATATTAATACAAACTTCTTAGTACCGTAAAATGCCGCTGCCTGTGCAGTTTTCCAAGTTCCCATGACATTGTTTTTAACCGCTTCGTTCGGACTGTCTTCCATAAGCGGTACATGCTTGTGCGCCGCCGCATGATATACAATATCAGGCTTGTACTTCTCAAAAATACTATTCAGACG
>CAMWWS010000304.1 GCA_947178085.1 uncultured Lachnospiraceae bacterium
AAATATGAACAAATTATGAACGAACCGTCAGCAAACTAAAATGCAAATTATACCCCAAAAGTGACGAATTATTCCTAAATAGTTTTTAGAGTTGTTTTTTTGATATTATGGTACAGAAGAAAAAAACGGAGGAGATTTTATGGAGGAAAAGAACATATTTTATGAAAATGACGAAAGAGTTACGAAAACGGCTGTAAAAGTATTAAGGTGGCTGATTCTTGTATTTCCTGTACTAATCATTCTTTCAGCCGTAGGTATTTTTCAGATGAAGATAGGGGATATGCTTATACTTACAGCGGTTGCTTTTATCGTGACGATGGGGCCGGGAGTAGCTTATAAGATGAATACTCCGATTGGAATTATGAAATATGTCACTACATTTGCGCTTGCTTCACTGATAGCGCTTATGGCCACGAATGCGGCAATCGGCATCTATATGACATATGCTTTCGCGATGGTATTCAGCTTATTCTATTATGATAAAAAATTTACATTACGTGTTTCCGTAGTTTCCTACATTCTATTGGTTATTTCGTTGTACTTTCGTTCTCTGAATGTACAGCAGATCGAGTATGATACGAACTTTATGTGGTTTTTCACACGCTCGGTGGGGTTTCTTCTGGAAAGCATTGTTATGAGTATTATCTGCGTGAAGATTGCAGACCTGTCCCATCAGATGCTTGACAAATTTGCAGATACGAAGCAGACGGTAGCTTTGGTGGATGAATGTAAGAAAGCTTCAGAGGAATTAAAGGAGGTAATAGAACAGCTGGAAACATATATTCGTGGTTTTGCAGGTACGAATGAAAGTATTGCAGCTTCTGTGCAAATGACGCTTCATGACTGCAATGAGAGCTTTCGGTTTGTGGATCTGGTCCGTGATTCTATTCATGAACTAAACCGGAATGCGGAAGATCTTGTCGGCAATATGGAGCAAATGCTTGAAATATCACGGGAGACGTCGGATAATATTTATGGCTATATTGAAATGATGCAGAATACCACGAAGGGGATTGAGACTATCGAGGATTCAGCAAAACAGACAGAGAATATGATAGAGAGTCTTGAAGCCGGAATGAAGGAGATTTCAGACTTTGCTAATACAATTGTGGGAATCACTAACCAGACAAATCTGCTTGCGTTAAATGCGTCCATAGAGGCAGCGAGAGCCGGAGAGATGGGTAGAGGATTCAGTGTGGTGGCGGAAGAAGTGGGACAGCTTGCAAGGAATTCCAAACAGGCGAGTGACGCCATTACCGGAATCATTAATAAAATTTTCGGTCTGTTAGAGGAAGTGCGGGATTCCAATCAAGAGAATATCAATAATGTAACAAAAGAAATCGGGAAGCTGCGTGAAGCAGAGCGGGAAGCGGAAAGAATAGGTGAACTGCAGGAAGAATCAAAAGAGAAAGTACGGATTGCTGCCAATTCCAGTTCAGATACACGCGAGCGCGGCGAGCAGGTGCTTGACATGATAGAGCAGATGGAGAATCTGGTTAAAAGCACTATAGAACAGACTAATCAGATTGTTGAAGAGACAAAGACGCAGAGAAGTGTTACAGTGGAAGTGGAAGAGTCCTTCCGCCAGGTGAATAATGTGTCGGATAATCTGTTAAGTATTAGTCAGTCGGGGAAAGAGGTTTAAAATATGTTAGGTGGTTCAGTATATATAGCGCTTATTCGGCTTGTCATCAACTTTGCAGGAGTGTCACTGTTCTTTTCATTACTAAGTGTATCGCGGTATGGCAGGAAAAAGACTGTAATATGCTATGGGTGTTTTATAGCGATTCTGGTCGCGCTGGCATGTGTCTGGTATGTGGTTGACTGGGAAAGCTATGTGCGGATGGCAGCACTTACGATGTATATCTGTTTTGCGGTTTTTGCTTTTTTTATGAGTGGAGATTCCATTTATCTGGCGTTCTATAAGCTGGCTTTAGTTTTCTATCTGATGGCAGTATATGTAATCGGTGGGCTGGAAATTTCTATTATTTTTTTTGACCGTAATGTATGGGCGGATATTATCGTGCGTATACTGCTGATTCTGCTCATTGCATTTCTGCTCAATAAATATATCAAAAAATCCATTAAGGGATATGGCGATTATGTGGAGAATGAGGCGGATCACTTCAGCGTTGCCGCTATGATTATCTGCATTTTATTGGGAATCGGATATATCGTAAATCCGGCGTTGAACAGTGGGCTGACGCCCCAACGTATTTATCAGATTTTAATAAATTTTATCTTGACAGGAGCATTGCAGCTTCTTGTTTTCCGGTTTTATCTTCATATTGGTAAAGAGAAAGAATACGAGAGGGAAAACCAGCTGATACAGATGAACTATAGGCTTTTGGAACGTCAGTTGGAGATTTTAGAGGAGTCAATAGACTCAGGAAAGAGGCTTCGGCATGACATCAGACATCATAATGCAGTCATAGCAGAGTATGTGCGGAGAGGGCAGCAGGAAGAATTATTACAGTATTTGAAAGAGTATGACAGGGAAACCGATCAGGGAATACCGGAAATGATATGCGCCAATACTGCGGTCAATAATATCCTGTCAGCATATACTGCAAAGGCGAGAAGCGAACAGATTGAAGTTACACTTGATGTGGAGCTTGGGAAGAACCTTGAAATACCAAGCATTGATCTGGTGGCAATCCTTGCCAATGCTTATGAAAATGCCATCTATGCCTGTACGGAAGTGATGAAACAGCCGGATGGACGGAAATGTTTTATTCATCTGTTGCTAAAAAAAAGAAAGAATAAGCTGCTCATTTCCTGCCGCAACACATGCAGAATGGAAACTGAACTTAAGAATGGACAGCCAAAAACGGAGTTTACAGGAGGCGTCGGTGTTTCAAGCATTATCAGGACAGCAGAAAAATATGCGGGAGAGTATGATTTTAAAAATGATAACGGTGAATTTGTATTCAGGTTGATCATGAACATAGGATCTGAAATTAAAAGGGATAATAATTTTGGAATGGAGGGGTGATGACGTGTCTGGCTTTAAATTGATTCCCATGTCAGCCTGTTGTACTGCACGTTGTCCACTACTATTTTGCTGCTATACTTAAATCCCAGTTTCCTGCATAATGCTTTAGACATTTCATTTCCTTCCATAACAAGAGCCTGAATGCGCATAAATCCCAGTTCCGTCTTTCCGTATTCGAGAATTGCCCTGCATACTTCATAAGCGTAACCTTGACGCTGATATGGAACTGCAATTACAAAGCCAAGCTCCGGGATATCAAAGCCTTCCCGCCAACTGATACCTGCTCTGCCTATAACTTCGCTGCTTTTCTTATCCACAACGGTCCACATTCCATATCCGTAGAATGCATATACATTTCTGATATAATCCTGAATATAAGCTACCTCTGCAGCTTTGTCGTCATATAAATCTTCCATATAACGAGTAATAGACGGTTCTTTGTAGATCTCATAAAAACTGTCTGCATCTTCTGCTGTAGTTTCGCGTACTACACACCTATCTGTAGTCAAAATCGTCCAGGGCTGTCCCGTGAGCCTCAGATATGCAAGCTTAAGCGATTCATATTCAACCTCCTCTATCTGTTCTATGGCATACTCGGCATGCGAAAATATTTCATTTGTATTTTTTTCATGCAGGTAAACAATAACAGGAAGCCTATTGATTTTTAATATCATCTGGCAGGCGGCATTATCTGTAATAAAGAGAATATCCGGTAACTCTGCATTCTCTGTTTGCAGCAATATATCATCGTTTTTATTTTTAAAGTTCTCCGTCACATTAACATTATCTTTTAAAATATCATGAACATTTTTAATGCATGCTTCAACATTATTTGCAGCCAGTTCAGCCATCAATTCGCTTAGTTCAGCTTGAGCATTTTCTTTTTCCAGAATAAAGACAACCCTTTTCAACATACTCTTTACCTTCTTGATTATTTCGTATAAAATGATTATATATAAAAATCCGTTAAAGGAAAACTAATTTAAAATTAAAAAAACATTTAAGTCTGCAAATAAAAAGTCAAGCAGAAATTAATGAACTTTGAAAATTTTA
>CAMWWS010000305.1 GCA_947178085.1 uncultured Lachnospiraceae bacterium
TCTGTTCAAATGACTATTAAAAATTTAAATAAAAAAGAAAAGAGGGAACAAAATGAAACAATTCATGGACAAAAACTTTTTACTCTCTAATGACGCGGCGCAGAAACTGTATTTTGATTTTGCGGCAGATACTCCTATTCTGGATTATCACTGCCACATCAATCCGCAGGAAATCTGGGAAGACCGCCAGTTTGAGAACATCACTCAAGTGTGGCTGGGCGGCGACCACTATAAATGGCGCTTTATGCGTTCATGCGGAGTAGATGAATACTACATAACCGGTGGCTCTACCGATAAGGAAAAATTCTTAAAATGGGCTGAATGTCTCGGAAAAGCTATCGGCAATCCGCTTTTCCACTGGTCACATCTTGAGCTGCAAAAATACTTCGGATACAACGGTGTATTGAATAAAAAGACTGCTGAAGAAGTATGGGAAATCTGTAATAAAAAGCTGGCTGAGCCTTCAATGTCGGTCCGCAACATTATCAAACAGTCAAACGTTACTTTAATCTGCACCACTGATGACCCTGTGGATTCTCTGGAATGGCATAAAAAAATCGCCGACGACGACTCGTTTGACGTACAGGTACTTCCCGCATGGCGTCCTGACAAGGCTATGAACATTGAAAAGCCTACATATAAGGAATATCTGACTACTCTTGCTGAGGTATCAGGCGTTAAAATCAATACATTTGCCGATGTATGCAAAGCTCTTTCAGTTCGTATGGACTTCTTCGCTTCCATGGGCTGCTCAGTATCAGACCATGCGCTTGAGTATGTAATGTACGCTCCCGCCACAGCAGAAGAAATAGAAGCTATTTTTGCAAAACGTCTGGCAGGAAATGACGTGACGCGTGAAGAAGAACTGAAATTCAAGACTGCGTTCATGCTTTTCGTTGGAAAAGAATATGCCAAACGAGGCTGGGTAATGCAGCTCCACTATGGCTGCAAGCGTGACAATAATACGCTTCGTTTCAAGGAATTGGGACCCGATACCGGATATGACTGCATTAACAACTACGCTCCTTCTTCTGAAATGGCGGATTATCTGAATGCGCTTATTTCAACAGACGAGCTTCCCAAGACAATCATATACAGCCTGAACCCTAACGACAACCAGGCAATCGGCACTATTCTCGGATGCTTCCAGGATTCAACCGCAGTTGCCAAAATCCAGCAGGGCTCAGCGTGGTGGTTTAATGACCACAAGACCGGCATGCAGGATCAGATGATTTCCCTTGCCAATCTCGGAAATCTGTCCGGATTCGTAGGAATGCTGACTGATTCAAGAAGCTTCCTCTCCTATACCAGACATGACTATTTCCGCAGAATTCTCTGCAATCTGCTTGGTACATGGGTAGAGAACGGGGAATATCCTGATGATTATGAGACGCTTGAGGAGATTGTGAAAGGCATCTGCTATAATAATGCAGTTAAGTACTTTGGATTTAAGTTGGATGTTGCTTTGTAATAAGCGAAAGTTTTTACAAGACGGTCGTTGGACAATATAGACAAATCAACGCAGGGCACGCTTGCGCTGCATTGTCGCTCGTAGCGGTACTAAGCTCGAAAGAACCTCGCTAAGTACCGACGGCTCCATAGCACCCTGCTTATGATATTGTTTATATTGTCCAACTCGGTTTTGGAAATGGGAAATTTGTAGACGGATAAATTATTATATTAGATTATTTTAAGAAAGAAGGATGGGAAAATGGAATTAAGAACTGCGGCGTCGCCTAAGGATGTCAAATACTATACTACGGAGCGTCTGAGGGAGGAATTTCTGATTGACGATTTATTTAAGAAGGATGAGATAAAATTAGTGTACAGCCATATTGACCGTATCATAACGGGCTCTGCTGTACCGGTAAAGCCTTTGCAGCTTACGGCGGGTGACGAGCTGCGTGCACAGTATTTTTGTGAAAGACGTGAATTGGGTGTTATCAATATCGGAGAACCCGGAAAAATCACGATTGACGGTAAGGTATATGAAGTTGGGCATAAAGAAGGTATGTATATCGGAATGGGCTCTAAGGATATTGTATTCGAGAGTGTAAATCCGTCTGCTCCTGCAAAATTTTATCTGAACAGCGCTCCGGCGCACAGGACATGTCCTACTGTTCTGATTAAGCCGGAAGGTACGCCCTCTGAGGGTGTTGTAATCGTAAAGGACAGCAACAAAGTAGAATTAGGCTCTCAGGAATCCTCTAATCACAGAACCATCTGCAAATATATTCTGCCCGGTCAGGTAGAAAGCTGCCAGTTAGAGATGGGAATGACAAAGTTAGAGCCCGGCAGCGTATGGAACTCAATGCCGTGCCATACACATGACAGACGTATGGAAGTATATCTGTATTTTGATTTGCCGGAAGATGCAATTATTATGCACTACATGGGCGAACCTACGGAAACCCGCCACATAATCATGAGAAACGAACAGGCTGTCATATCTCCAAGCTGGTCGATTCACTGCGGCTGCGGTACGCAGGCATATACCTTTATCTGGGGAATGGTTGGTGAGAATCAGGATTTTGACGATATGGATAACTGCTCGATGAAGGATTTACTATAATATTAAAAGGAGCTTAACATTACTATGAAAATTGCATTAATAAATGAAAACAGTCAGGCTGCAAAAAACGAGCTTATATGCAGCACACTGAAATCAGTCGTAGAACCGATGGGACATGAGGTGTTCAATTACGGAATGTATACCGCTGAGGATGAGCATCAGCTTACTTATGTGCAGAATGGCATACTTGCCGCTGTTTTATTAAATTCCAAGGCTGCTGATTATGTAATCACAGGATGCGGAACCGGTGAAGGTGCGATGCTTGCCTGCAACTCTTTTCCTCAGGTTCTGTGCGGACACATCGAATCACCCTTAGACGCTTATCTGTTCTCTCAGGTAAACGACGGAAACTGTATCGCTCTTCCATTTGCAGAGAATTTCGGCTGGGGCGGCGAACTGAAGCTGACATATATTTTTGAAAAATTATTCTGCGCTCCGGGAGGCGGCGGCTATCCGAAGGAAAGAGTCGTTCCTGAGCAGAGAAATAAGAAAATTCTGGACGAAGTAAAGAAGGTAACTCATAATGATATGGTTTCCATTCTTGAGAACTTAGATAAAGAATTGGTTAAAGGCGCTTTAAGCGGAGAGCATTTCTCTGAGTATTTCTTCGCAAACTGTAAAGATGAGGCGATTGCGGAAGCTGTTAAGAAGGTACTTGCTTAAGAAATACAATAACAAGGGCAGCCTATGGGTCTACAAACGACTTATGGCTGCCCTTTTTAATTTATATCTTTTTACATTTATTCTGTGCTTACTTATGCTCCAGCCTGCTTACGAGCTTCCTTACAGAGTTCCGTAATCTTATCGAAGTTACCTTCTGAAATATCGGCTTTCTTGCATACCCAGCTTCCGCCAACTGCAAAAATTGCTGGATTTGCTACAAATTCTGCAATATTTTCAGTATTAACGCCGCCTGTAGGTATGAACTGCATATCCGTAAACGGAGCAGCCAGATTGGTGATTGCTTTCAGACCGCCGTAAATGTTAGCAGGGAAGAATTTTACAACCCTCAGTCCTAGCTTACGTGCTGCCATGATTTCCGTAGGGGTAACGCAGCCCGGAGTTACGCTGATATTCTGGGAAACACACCATTTTACCGTTTCTTCATCAAATCCCGGCGCTACGATAAATTTTGCTCCTGCTTCTACCGCTTCTTTTGCCTGTTCTACATTGAGTACCGTACCAACGCCTACTACCATATCAGGGCACTCTGCCGCAACGTTGCGGATGCTGTCAAGAGCTGCCGCTGTACGCAGTGTGATTTCCATTACATTGATACCGCCGGCTAACAATGCTTTTGCAGTAGGAACTGCATCCTTTGCGTCTTCAATAACTACTACCGGTACAATAATTGAATTTTTCATGCTTTCTGTTACATTACTCATTTTTAACTATACTCCCTTCTGCTATTTATAAATAATTAGGCGTTTGCAAAACGCCACAAGCCGCATAAATACGGCATTTTTTCTTGCTAAA
>CAMWWS010000306.1 GCA_947178085.1 uncultured Lachnospiraceae bacterium
AAATATAGTCTTCCGGATTAGAGTGCCTTTTCGCTTCTGACACAAGTTTTGAATATTTTTCTGTTAAAGCGCCATGAAACGCCTTCCCTATATCGTTATAAGCACCTGTTCTGGCATTTATTTTATTTCCGGCATTTGCTATGGCATCCTCATTGCTCTTTCTTGCAGCATCTATATAACTCTGCAGATCAATACTGCTGTCAATTCTTGTATTATGTGTTCTTCCAGAGGAAACTTTCTTTACAGACATTTCTTGTCCTGCGCTGCTAATCGTTACAATATCTCTGGAACAATAGGTATACTATTGTTGAATTATAGGTTTATTGACGTTATTTGCATTTAAATGTAGGATAAAGTTAAGCAATAAAATAGTAGAAGTTGCTGTAAGAACACAAAAATATATAGTTTTTTGGAATTATTTGTAATAATATTTCGGATAATAATACAAAACAAATGTTTGTATGTCGAAACTAAACATACAAACCTATATCTTTTCTCTTTTCAATAGAAAGAAATAGGTTGTTCTTGTTTTTAATGGATATTGACTGCCTACAAAAGCAAATCCACTTCCCAACCCTAATAATAATTTTGTTATTTGCCGTACCAATTTACCGTCAAGCTTAGATTCCTACCATTTACCTAAACTCGGTATAAAGTCAAAATATATAGGTCTTTTATTATTTCCACAGTTTATTCTCCTAAAGATTGTAATGGTTGTAATAACTGTTATTTAAAATTTATTGTCTTTACAGTTAATACTCGCTTTGAATATAAGCCACTTTCTTATAGAAACTTATTAACCAAGTAGTCTTTATTGACTACACCAATATTATACAAGGAGACATATTATGAACGCAAAAGAACAATTGGAAAAGATGGTCGGAAGTGATTTTATGACAGGATTGTCAGAAATGACAAGGCAGCTTGAAACGGCAGATATGACAAACGATATCACTACAGAGCCGGAGGTTCTTGCCATTGATGTTATGTATGACCCGGCAAGGAACAAGCTTGGAGCAGATGTGTGGATTTATTTTGGAAAATCACCGGAGTTTTCCGTCGTGCAGGTGGAGCTTTTGCAGGACGGCATATCTATTGCAAAAAACACGCTGGCTGCTACTGTGGACACCGCTGAAAATGTCATTGTATCCGGTGCGGCTAAAAAAGAGGTAAAGGCAACTGACATAAAAGTGCATGTGAAAGCGGTCGGGAAAAGCCGGGGCAGTGTGGCGAAACCATACGATGAAGTATTTCCGGCAGGTTATGTGCTTGGAATGAGTGATGTCGTCAAAGAGATACAGGTGAAGGATCCAAGAAACATACATACAGCGCAGGGTTCTCCCATCCATGTTTCCTTTGACCGGAAACAGCAGCTGCAGACGGTTGATTATGACTATACTGAATATCGTGTAAATACAGGACTGCAGGATGCATATCTTGCTATGAGCGGGGACATTCATCTAAGTGATGGATATGAGTATATAGACGGCAGCTATACGACAGATAAGATTTTCCTGCAAAACGGGGATGACAGACATGTCTATGAAAACGGTGAAGCTTCAATCAGTAGAATCGATAGCAGAACAATCCATTATGAATATAATAAAAAGTGGAACTGTACAATCCCCAAAAGTGTTAAGACCGCATGTTCTTCCGCAGACTTACGCTCTCAGGCTACCTTCAAATATAAAGAAACAACTTCCGGTAAGGAAAGTACATGCATCGTGGTGATTTCCAGCAAGGAGTATTCTTTGGGAAGCGCGCCCAATAATTATAAAAAAATCCCCGGCATTCTCTTTTATTGGGGATGTCTTGAAGAAAATACAGAGATCACTATGGCTGATGGGTCACACAAAAAAATCAAGGATATCCGGATTGGCGAAAAAGTGCTCAGTACAGATCGGGAAGCCTGTGAAGTGCGCAATGTTATCCGTGGCAAGGAAGATATGCTGATATGCATCACTTTGGAAAGCGGCAAGGAAATTCTTCTTACACATGACCATCCCTTTAAGACGAAAAAAGGAGACACTGCCGCAATAGATTTGGAATTTGGCGATGAGATCCTGACAGAGAGCGGATATGAAAAGATAGAAGGCGCCCGCCCGGTCAATGGACGTTTTAATGTATGCTCCCTTGAGATTTCTCCTTCTGGTTTTATCTGGGGAAGCGGGATTGCAGTCGGTGATTATGAGGCGCAGGGAAAGAGCATGAAAGCCCTTGAGGCAAAGCAGAAATCGGCAGTATCGGAAAAGATCGTAGAGGAATGCCGCAAAATCAACGAAACGTATTATCACGAGTTCCGATAGAAAGGTGGATTTATACAGATGAATAAAAAAAATTTCATGACAGGGATTCGGAAGGCTATCTTTCTGCTGCTGGCGGCGGCAACGGTATTTACCGGATGCGGACAGCAAAGGGCAAGCCAAACTAATCTTACAAAAGAAACAGAACAAGCCGCTGACAGTATAAACGAAAGTGATGACGCCATAACCCTGAGCGTAGCTTTATTCCCATACGTGCCGGATGTGGAATATTTTGAAAAAGTCATAACAGACACTTGGAAAAGAGATGCATCACATGACAATGTTAATCTGGAATTTATAACCGACTGGGACTGTTATTCAAGCGCGGAAGTACCGGATGAATATGATATTGTCGTATTGGATGCCATTTACTTAAGGGAATATGCAGAAAAGGGGGAACTGCTGGCTGTCAATGAAACAGATATTAAGGATTACGAAGATATTCTTCCGTTCGTCAGGGAAGGACTTAAGGTTGACGGCACAACGTACGGAATTCCGGAGATGATATGTGCCAATTTGTTTTTTTACCGTTCTGAGGATACAGACGTAGCGCAGGCAGGAAATGTGGACAAGCTTTATGAAGTTATGGGAAGCTATGAATATACGCAAGCGGAGCCGGAAAAGGGAAAGGGTTTGATCATAGATATGTCGTCCGGCACAGGCAACATCTGCCTCTATTTGGACGCTATTACGGATGAGAAAGCCGTCTATTCTGATTTTGCGCAGATGCCGGGTTTGGAAAATATTGATGAGGGAGCTGTGCAGAGCTTAAATGAACTGATCCTAATGGCTGGCGAAACGGGAGCATATTATGAGACAAGCGGTAGTTATGACAGAGCCGGCTGGTTCGGAAACGGAAGCGGCAGGGCTTATATAGGCTACAGTGAATCTATGGCACAGATGGGCGTTCTTGACGATGTGAAGGTCAGTACGCTTTCTCTGGCAGACAGGGAGGATATACCGCTTTTCTATGTAGATGTAGCCGCAGTAAACAGTAATTTATCCAAGGATGAAGAAAAAAAAGGATATGCACTGGAACTGCTAAACATTATAGCAGGAAGCGATACTATGACACAGACAATTAAAAGGGATAATAACTGTCAGTTTATCCTTCCGGCAAGAAGCAGCTGTTATTTGGCGCTCAAAGAGGATTTTCCTATCTATAAACAACTGGAAGCAATTGCGCAAAATAGCAATAATCATGTATTCCGCATGGGAGCGGATGCTCATGAATACATAAAGAAAGCGAAAGAAATTCTTCCGTATTATCTGCTGGGAGATAAATAAATGAAGCTTCAGAGAATGCTTAAAGAAAAGGCCGCCCGATAAATTCGAGTGCGGTCTTTTCGAAAACTGGCACTTGTAGAATGCCGGTTCTTATAATTTAAAATGGGAAGATGTACTATCAGACAAATAACTCCTGCCTTTCTCAGCCGAAACCAATCTAATCCTCCATATATTTATTGAATTGCATATCTGTTAAAGATTAAATGCAACACTTTTTATAGAAGCAGCTTTTTTAACAAAAAAGCAGGAAGCCTTTGAAAGACTTCCCACTAAAATTTACGGATTTGTTTCAGCTTGATAATCCGCTGCCTTCTATTTTGGATGCCAACACTGTATAAACATGCCCACCATTAACACGGATACGCTGCCCTTGGGCAATATGAACGGAATTATTCATTTTACTAAACAAAGGGCTTCTTGCCAGCTTAATCGGTGTATTTAATACCTGCGTCAAAT
>CAMWWS010000307.1 GCA_947178085.1 uncultured Lachnospiraceae bacterium
ACCTGATACAGTCCCGAAGCATCCCACGCCTCTGCAATGAGTTTCACCTTTCCCAAAAGAGAATCTCCTGCAATTGCTTCTATTATCGGAGGCGCTGCCATCGGCATACAGTTTTTATCCCTTGTCAGGATAGAGGCAAGGTCAAAGCGGAATCCGTCTACCCTGTACTCCGTAACCCAGAAGCGCAGGCAGTCCAGAATGAATTTACGCGTCATCGGATGATTGCTGTTCAGAGCGTTTCCACACCCGCTGAAATTGTAATAATGTCCATCCGGCGTCAGCATGTAATAAATATTATTGTCAATACCTTTAAAAGAAAAACACGGACCTTTCTCATTCCCTTCGGCAGTATGATTAAATACTACATCCAGAATTACTTCAATCCCATTCTCTTTTAATTCATATATCAGCTGTTTAAGTTCATCTCCTTCATGATTGTGCTCCACAACTGAAGAATACCCTGTATTGGGCGCAAAAAAGCATACCGTATTGTATCCCCAGTAGTTATATAGCTGTTCACCATCAACTACTCTGGCATCCTCCATTTCATCAAACTCAAAAATGGGCATCAACTCAACTGCGTTAACTCCTAAATCCTTCAGATAAGGTATTTTCTGCCGCAGACCTTCATAAGTTCCCTTCGCCGTCACTCCGGAGGATTCATCCTTCGTAAATCCTCTTACATGCATCTCATAGATTACCAAATCCTCCATCGGATGCTCCGGCTGTCTGATATTACCCCAGTCAAAGTTATTCTCAACTACTCTGGCATGATAGACGAAGTCCTTTCCTCTTTCCGGGCGTTCTCCCCACTCTCTCTGTCCTGTTACTGCCCTTGCATATGGGTCGAGCAGAATATTATCTTTATTAAAAAGCAGTCCTTTTCTCTCATCATAAGGTCCATCTAACTGAAACGCATATTCAAACTCTTCAATTTTCAGACCAAATACCAGCATAGAATAAGTATTGCCAATATGGTATGATTCCGGGTATTTAAGTCTTGCATAAGGCTCTTTTTCATACGGATGGAATAACAGCAGTGTGCAGCTCGTTGCTCCAAAAGAATGAATCGTAAAACTGACCCCGTTTGGCGCTGCTGCTGCGCCATCTCTTCCATAAAACCCCGGACGTACTTTAAATCCGTCTATCTCATCCAGTGGTTGTAATTTTACTCCCCGCTTTGGTTTACTGTGTAAAAAATCCATGCCTGCTCCTCCAGATTTAAAATATTTAATTACTATTTTTCCTAATAAACATAAGTCCGAAGATTCCTATGCCACAGTTACTGGAAACCGTAGCTGAAGCCTTCTGCAGAATAATTTTATCGAACTTAACATATTTTTCTACTTCTTCAAGTATTTCATTTAGCTGACGGACACTGCATCCCGCATATGTAAGGAAAAGAAGGCGCGTATCTATCTGCTTGCTGTTATGTAGCAGCGCCTTTACATATTTTTTGTCCATCCGTTGCATATTGCCTACTTCCATTTTCCATAGTTTCAGCTTATTCTGCGACATACGGAGAACAGGATGCAGATTCAGTGCTGTACATACCTTATGAACCATACCCCCCAGCTTTCCATTGCGATACAACGCTAAGGTGCTCGGCACAAGAAAGTTGGAACATACTAAATTCTTAAACTGACTTAATGCGCTGCATATTTCTTCAACGCTCTTGCCTTCTTCCGCCAAAGAAGCGGCATATAAAACCATGATTCCATGCCCGCTGCTGATATGCTCGGAATCAAATACCGTAACATTATCAAAGCTTTTACTCGCCTGATATGCATATGGATATGCGCCGCTCAAGCTTACAGTCGCAGTTATATGCAGAACATGCTCCGCCTTTTCCAACGTATCGGCAAAGAAATATTCGTATTCTGAAGGCGGCGCCGTAGAGGAATGCGCAGTATTCCCTTCTATCTGCAGATATTCCAAAAGGCTGTCGCAAGACACCTCCGAAAGGTCGCAGAAACGCCCCTCTTTCGTATGTACATATGTATACATAAGCCTGATTTGAAATCTGTCAAGCAGCTCCCTTGGCAAATCACAAATACAGTCTGCAGTAATGGCAACTTTACGCTTTCTTACTCTGGTTATCTGATTGACCGTTCCTATTTCATCTGAATCCGCTGAACCTTCATCATCAGTGTATTCAATCAATTGCTGCGGCAGGTATTTCATCAGACTGTTCTCAAGCAACGCTGAATTAACAGGTTTTGCAAGATAACCGTCAAAGCCCATATCCCGATATATCTGATCGGCATTCGACATTACATTGGCGGTCAGAGCTATTACCGGCGTTTTCTGGCAGAAGCCTTTCGTCTGCATACGTACGGCTTTCATAGTTTCTTCACCATCCATATCCGGCATCATATGATCCATTAAAATTACATGATAAGCATTCTCTGCCGTCTTTTTCAGGCATTCCTTACCGCTTCCTACAGTATCGACTTTTACCTTGGTGCCGCGCAGAAGCTTAATTGCAACCATGCGGTTCATATCATTATCATCTACAACCAGGACACGGGCATCCGGCGCTATAAAACGTTGTTTGTATTTCGTACGATTGGACATTTGTTTTTGTGCGGCAAAATCTATAATTCCAATTGGATTGGGATTAACGATATGCTGTTCTAACTCTATTGTAAATACAGAGCCTTTATGGTACACACTGTCAACGGAAATCTTTCCGCCCATCATTTCTATAAGCTGCTTGGTAATTGCCAGTCCAAGTCCGGTTCCCTCTATATTGCGGTTATCATTTTCATCTACACGTTTGAAAGCATCAAACAAACTTTCCAGACTTTCTTTACGCATTCCCTTACCGGTATCTTCTACTGAAATACGCAGCAGAATAACATCCGGCTGCACGCGCTCTCCCTTGGCGGAAAGCGTGACTGAACCCGTTTCAGTATATTTTACCGCATTTGTCAGGAGATTGGTTATCACCTGCTTAAGACGTACATCGTCACCATATAACATAGACGGAATTTCAGGGTCGATATCTACTTTAAATTCCAATTCCTTCTGCTGTGCCCGTATCCAGATTAAATTCACCATATCGCTGAAAATGGAACTTACTTCATACTGCGTCATTACCATTTCCATTTTTCCTGATTCCAGTTTAGACAGATCAAGAATATCGTTAATGGTTGTCAAAAGCATCTTGCTGGCGTTCTGGATATTGATGGCATTCTCAGCTATTTCATCGGAAATATCCTCTCTTAGCGTCATTTCATTCAATCCGATTATTGTATTAATAGGTGTTCGGATTTCATGACTCATATTGGCAAAAAATGTATCCTTGGAGCGTACAATCTGCTCCATTTCTTCCTTCTGCTTTTCTATAAGTTCCCTTTCCTCGTCATATGCTTTCGTCTGCCGTTTAAGAAATATACCGATAAAGCAGCTGATACAGATAAGGGTGACAAAAGAGTCTCCGGATGTGTAAAAACGTCCGGGAGACGGTGCAAGAACATCAGGATGTATATAGCTAACAAGATATGTGATAAAATACGAAGCTATGGAAACAGCTAATGCTATCACAAAATCCTTTCCTTTAAATAATAAAAACACATATACCAACCCCAACACAAACCAGATTGGAGTACCGCTCTCCAGACCGCTGCTGAAAATATAGACCAACGGCATAAGAATTACATTAGTTGAAATAACTAACAGCCATGATGCAAGTTTCGTTTTTTTATCCTTAACGGTAATCTTTAAGGCAATTCCGGAAACGATACACATCGGAATAAGCGCAATCAATACAATACGGTCAGCTCCGAAGAATATACGCCCCATCCCGATAATCGAAGCGCAAAAAGCCAGCAAAAAAACCAAACGGACCACTCTTTCCTGAAGTTCCAAATCTTTGCTGAACAGAGTTTGCATAAATGCACGTATTTTTCCTATCATAATCCACTATCTCCCTTCCATGAATCCAATGCTTCCGAAGCTCCGATAAAATCAAATTCATCTGTCAGATTTCTGATTTTATCCGCTAATCCCTTCAGGGAGTCCCCATTGTGCTTATATCC
>CAMWWS010000308.1 GCA_947178085.1 uncultured Lachnospiraceae bacterium
TGAACAGCCTGATCCCTATGCCAATGCGCCCTCTTGTCATGTGAATTTACTTGAGCTTTCAAGATATGCAAAGCAATGTGGAAAAAAAGCTGGTTGAGCTTACGCAGGAAGAAGTGAGAAATTTCTCAATCTGATATTTTAGATATAGTAGTTGTTAAAAGCAGGAAGCCTTTATGAGACATATCCTGCTTTTTATGTGTATTGTTATATTTACCAGAATGCTGTAGAGCGGAATGCATTTTAGAGGAATGGGGTTGATTGCAAGTTGTCTTTAAATTTGCATATAGGAATTAAATATTTTTTACCTGCATATTTCTTCCCTACAGTTGATTCTGGTAAATATGATTGCTTACAGACAGCAGATATGATATGCATGATATTTTATGCAAGAAAAATAAAAAAATTCATTCTGTTTTTCCGTTAATTATGTTATACTTAATTCGTAGTGTGAATTGGCGCGTGCTAAAGAAGGAGAAATGGGAATGAAAACTAAAATCGGATTCAAGGTATATGCAGCGTTAGCTATTCTTGGGGTTTTGTATGTGGCGACAGTCTTTCTGGATGTAATGGCATTAGGGGTCATTCGTCAATACAACAATAATCTTGGAAATGTATATCTTAAACTGGAGAAATCGATAGGTGATACAGCTTCTGCATATCAGCAGGTTCAATTGTATGCTAATCTGATTTATCTGAAGAAAGACACGGAGCAGAGAGATACGCTGACAGGACAGCTTCAGGATGCCATACAGAGTACAGGCAGCTATATGGGTGATGTGAACACATTAAGTTCAGAATCCAATGACGCGGAGCTGCTTGATGCATATAAAAATTATCAGGGCGTTATGGATGTTTTTCTGGATTATGCCAATCAGATTTATGATAAAGCAGTAGCAGGTGACGATGAAGGCCTGTGGGATATGGTCAATAATATCCTTTCCGTGAAAACACCGGTAGAAGAAGCCAAGAATGCATATGAGAGCCTTGTTACGGAAAAAGCAGCATATGCTATGAGGCACAGCGAGATTAAGATTAACGGAACCGGAACATTTGACTATATTCTTATAGCTGTATTTGTTATCATTGCGGGAATTACGACGTTTAATGTTTCACGTACAGTAGTGAAACCTGCTAAAGTATCAGGAGCGGCATTAAAAGGAATTACGAATAAGATTGATGCCAATGAGGGAGATCTGACAGAAAGAATTCCGATTAGTACGAGTGACGAGATTGGGCAGATGGCTTCAGGCATTAATCATTTTATAGAGCAGCTTCAAGGCATTATCAGAAAGCTTAAAGAGGAATCCGATAATATGGAGAATTCAGTACAGATTGTTATGAACCAGATTACGGATTCTAAAGAGAATGTTAATAGTGTATCTGAGACCATGGAAGACATGGCGGCAAGTATGGAAGAAATAGCTGCTACGCTTGGACAGCTTTCAACCGGAAGTAATGAAGTGCTAAATGATTTACAACAGATGGACAACCAGGTTAAAGAAGGCGTCACGCTGGTGCGGAATATTAAAGAGCATGCTGCCCAGATGTATCGCAGGACTTTGGATGGCAAGAATAACACTTCTAAAACCATTGAAGAGATTCGTGAAAAATTGCAAAAAGCCTTGGAGGACAGCCAGAGTGTTCAGCAGATAAATGGAATGACAGAGGAAATTCTGGCAATTACCAATCAGACCAATCTCTTATCGCTCAATGCTTCCATAGAAGCGGCGAGAGTCGGAGAAGCCGGTAAGGGATTTGCCGTTGTGGCAGGAGAAATCAGGCAGCTTGCGGACGGCAGCACACAGACTGCAAATAATATCCAGAACATCAGTGACATTGTAACGGAAGCGGTTGGAAGGCTGGCAGGGAATGCAGAGGCTATACTCAAGTTCATTGATGAGAACGTAATGAAGGATTACGATGATTTTGTGGAAGTCGTAGAACAGTATGAGCAGGATGCGGACAATGTTAATGAGATTTTTGAGGTGTTTGCAACCAATACAACCGAGATTAATCAGACTATGGAAGCTATGAATTCAGGAATTAATGATATTTCTACCGTTGTGGAGGATAACGCGAGAGGCGTTACAAACGTTGCAGACAGTGTAGTGACTCTGGCAACGGCAATCGGAGAGATTCAACAGGAAACGACGGGAAATCAGGAGATTTCCAGAAGACTTAATACTGAGGTAAGCCGTTTTAAACAAGTATAAAAAGATACAGCTCATCTGCAAACTTAAGCAATCAGTGCAGATGAGCTGTATTTATATTTTAAACTATTTATCATTAAAAATAAGTTCAATGGTCTTACTTAAATAGGTAAGGTTTGCAATATCGCTTTCAGACCATTTTCTGGATATTTCGCTTTTTTTGTAGTAAGCAATGTATCCTTCGTGGTTTTTTAAGTTCATTTTATATATTAATGCCACTTTTACATCATGTTTAGACAAATAATCATATGTCTGTGGACATAATTGCTTAATTACATCAATTTTGTCGATTACTGCCATACCATGCTCATTATATATATGGACGAAGTTCTCTTCATTCACATAGTCTACAGAAGGTTCGGCAGGAGCTTCTGTACCGGCAGCATTCCAGTAGTTTTCCATCATAACCTTTTGGATGTCTCCATAGAATAGGTATATCTCATCCAAATCAAAGGTATTGCCGATTTCCCGTAGAACCGTACTAAAAGGAGCTCCTGACTGACGAGCCAGATATTCCAGCATCTTCATGACAAGGTGCTGCTTATTCTTTTTCTGCTCGACATTTACTGGTGAGCTTACCGAAGCGCCTTCGGAGAGTACATCCCCATGAACAGCCTGCTCATAAATAATATAACGGTTTTTACCCTTTTGCTTGGCGCGGTAGAGCATCTTATCAGCAATCTTAAACAAATCATCATAAACAAGCGCGTCGGTAGGGTAAGTTGCTGCACCGATAGAACAGGTAACTTTCGGAATATCCTTGCGGTCTTTATATGCCCATTCCACATTGCTCCTGACACTGCGGAGTACTCCGCGTAAGTCGGAGAGATAATTCAGACCTTCCAGGACAATGAATATTTCATCCCCGCCAATCCTGCCCACAAGACCGTTGCCCGCAACCGTATTTTTGATAGTTTCGGACACTGTGGCAAGGACTTCGTCTCCGAATAAATGTCCCAGAGTATCATTTACCTGTTTAAAATTATCAATATCCAATATACAGATATTTACATTATGCTTTGGTTTACGATGTAAAAGATTTTCCGTGTATTCAATAATTGCCTTTTTAGTAAGAAGACCGGTTGTAATATCCTTATCATAATCGCTGTGCAGATATTCGCTCCTGCTTGAACTGGAATTATCCAGTCGTTGGATGCAGCCGAGCACAATAGGCTCATTATGGGAATTGAAAATGGTTCGTCCCTTTATAAAATGGATATCACGTTCAGGGTCTATTGATTTATCTATAAAAAGGAGCTTGTGCTCAAAATTCTTAGTTCCGCATGCAATATTTTCACATAAATCGTTAAAGTCAGGAATGTGTTCCTTTTTCACAAGTTCGCCTTTGAGTATAATTTCACGGAATTTATCAAGCGTTCCGCGGAAAGAATAGACCCTGTTTAATCGTCCGCCGTTAAAAACCTGAAAAGAATCCCTTGTTTTGTCATACATAAAAAGGTATTCCTGCCATATATCCAGAAATTCATCATCAATATGGTTTTCGTCGTAGAGGGAGTCAAGCTTTTCGTCAAGAATATCTATATCCAGAATCTTGATTTCAATAAAATCTCTCTCCTCACCTTCGAGCGAAAACTTAGAAAGCTCAGTCAGAACATGATGATATTTCTTATCAATGGTCATAAAACGGAGCACAAGCAGGGCTGGTTCATCAAAATTAAGATGCGCTATTACCTGTTTGAGGGAATCAAGATCTTCCGAATGTATATTTTCGGCAATAGATGCAAAATTTTCAAAACCTATGTATTCATAAAAATTTTTATCAGCCCTGATAATCTGTAGTCTTTCATCAATAGTAGCT
>CAMWWS010000309.1 GCA_947178085.1 uncultured Lachnospiraceae bacterium
CTTCTTAGACAACCAATTCGCTAATTTATTCGAGAAGAACAGACCTGGCGGCAAAAGTATAACCAGCTTATTATTCTTACGTGACAAGACAACACTCTGTATAATCAGGAAAAGACACAACATTGCAGCTTTGGTAATTCCTGTCCACCAGGCCTTATCGAGTCCGGCTGACGCTACGATATTCTGAATCGTACTGAGTGAAAGCACACCGAAGAATGTTCCTATAATATTTCCAACACCGCCTGTCAACATTGTACCACCGATAATAGATGATGCGATGGCATCCATTTCAGCTCCGTTCGCATGGGTTGCAGCTCCGGAACCAACATGCAGGAAATATACATATCCTCCGATTCCTGCCAGCAGTCCGCATAAAAGGTGCGCATAGAATCTTGTTCTCTTAACATTAATACCTAACATCAACGCACTCTGCTTATTACCGCCTACAGCATAAAACGCACGTCCCAGCTTGGTCCATCTGAGTATGCAGAAGAATACAATTACTACTATAAGAGCAACAACAACGCCAATCTCTATGTATGCATCAACATACTCACCCAGCTTATTTAAAGAGCCCATTCCCGGAATTTTAATTCGTGTTCCCTTCAGCTTAACAAACTCTTCATGCGCTACGTTAAAAGGCTTGGTATTAACAATTGTCGTCAAACCACGGGCAAAAAACATTCCGGCAAGCGTAACTATGAACGGCTGAATATCCAGATATGCAACCAAAAAACCTTGAAAGGCACCAAACGCAAGACCAATAAACAGTGCAATAATAGCGGATACAAAAACGTTTCCTCCGTGGAAATCCAGATATACAGCACAGCACATACTAATCAACGCGGTAACGCCGCCGACAGAAATATCGATACCGCCCGTAATCATAACAATACTGAGTCCACAGGCGAGTATTATCAAAGCAGCATTCGCATTAAGCATATTAAAGAATGTCTGCGGTTTCAGGAAACCTGCTCCCTGAAAAACTATGGCGCCGATATACATCAGGAAAAACACCACAACCGTAATAGTAAGGAGCAAATTAGTTTCAGTCATATTTTTAAATTTATCATGCAAACTTACGGATGAAGATTTTTTATTAGATGATGACATATTAACCTACCTCCTTAAGTTTCAGTTTTTTCCACATATCAGAAGCCCATTCCCTGACAACCGGAGCACTTGCTACAACCAATACGATAACCACAATCGCTTTGTATGCAGAGAGTGCATCGGACTGTACCTTTAACTTATAAAGCGTGGTAGTCAGGCACTGAATAACATATGCGCCGATAATCGAAGCCGCTATGTTAAATTTACCGCCTGAGAGTGCATTTCCTCCCAGCGCAACGGCAAGAATTGCATCCATCTCTATATCCTTTGCAATAACAGAATAGTTAATTGATGATACACGGCTTACTTTAATTAAACCTACAACTGCTACGCACAGACCCAGAATCACGAAGGATAATACCTTGATGATTTCCGGATTAAGACCGTTTAGTCTTGAGGCGCTGCCGTTTATACCTACAGACTGCGTATAGAGTCTGAGATTTGTAAATTTCAGAACCAGTGTAATAATTATCATACACGCCACCGCAATGAAAAACGGAGTCGGAATGGGAATTCCCGGTATGAATGAACCGATGCTTGAGAATGCCGCATCGTTTACAATCGGTAATTCGTTATTATTTATCCATGCCGCTATTGAACGTCCCGCTGTATACAAAATAAGCGTAGCAACCATTGGCTGCATCTTTAAATAAGCTACCAATACGCCGTTAAATGCTCCGAACAGCATTGCAACCACACAGCTTACAAGAAATGCCACAATAATAGGCGCCTGAATAGTTTCCGGACGGGAATTGGTTCCACAGAGTACACGAAGAATCACACTTCCGGCAATAGCAGTCGCCGCACCGACACTGATATCCTGACCGCCGGAAGCCGCCGTAACAAGCGTCATTCCTATTGCAAGGATAGCAAGCTCAGAACCATTGTCCAGAATCCTTATAAGGAAACCTGACAAAACGGGATTTCCCGCGCTGTTCTGCTCTAATGTAATCTTAAAGAACGTAGGATCCGTAAGCAGATTAAATAACAACAGCAATAATAGCGCCGCAAGCGGAATACAAATCTGATTCTTGAGCAGAGCTGAAAAAATATTAGAGCCACCTTGTTTTTTTATTTCATTTTTCTGCATACTATTTATCACCTCCGGCAATGGTATTCATAACCTTATTCTGATTTAAATCCTGACCCGAAAGTTCACCTACCACTTTGCGGTCTCTCATGACCACCAGACGGGAACAGGTACGCAGCATTTCATCCAGCTCTGAAGATATAAATGTAACGCTCATTCCTTCAGAAGCAAGCTTGAGCACAAGTTTCTGTATATCTACCTTGGTTCCGACATCAATACCTCTTGTAGGTTCATCCAGAATCAGATACTCGGGATGCGTGAAAAGCCAGCGCGCAAGTATTACTTTCTGCTGATTTCCGCCTGAAAGCGATTTGATAGGCGTATCTGACGACGCTGTCTTAATACTCAGAAGTTTGATATATTCATCTGCAATCTTATATGTCTCCGCCTTGGAAAACGGCTTAAAGAATCCCTTCAATACCTGCTGTGCAAGTATGATATTATCACGGACGGAAAGATCTCCTATGATACCATCAATTTTACGGTCTTCCGGAAGATATCCGATACCGTTTCTCATCGCATCGATAGGCTTGGAAATCTTGACCGGCTTACCATTCATCTTCACATTTCCGCCGGTTACCCTGTCAGCTCCGAATATAGCGCGGACACACTCGCTTCTTCCTGAACCGAGCAGTCCTGTAAAACCATTCACTTCACCCTTATTTATATGGAAATCAAACGGCTTAATACCTGCATCGCTGACAAGTCCTTCAGCTTCAAGTACAGGCACCGCATTATCTCCTTTATCATATGCCGGCTGTTCGCTCTGAATATCGGATAAGTCATCCAATTCTTTACCAAGCATCTTGGATACGAGCTGAACACGGGGAAGATCAGCAATCGCATACTCTCCCACCAGCTTACCGTCACGCATTACGGTAATCCTGTCACATACTTCATAAACCTGATCCAGGAAATGCGTAACGAAAATAATACCGACTCCTTTGGACTTAAGGTCGCGCATAAGCTTAAACAGTTTAGCAACTTCCTGCTCATCCAGCGAAGAAGTAGGTTCATCCAAAATTAATACCTTACACTCCATATCTACCGCTCTTGCAATAGCAACCATCTGCTGAACTGCAATAGAACAGCTCCCCAGCTGCTGTGTTGCTTTCGCAGGAATATCAAGTGATTTTAAAATCTTTTCTGTATCAGAATTAATCTTCTTCCAGTTCTGATACACATTTTCCGTACGTCCTATGTACATATTTTCGGCTACCGATAGATTCGGGCACAATGTTATTTCCTGATAAACGGTACTGATACCATGTCTCTGCGCTTCCTGTGGAGACCGTATCGCTATCGCTTTCTCATTTCCTTCAAGGAAAATCTGACCATCATCTTTTGTATAAACCCCTGTCAATACCTTAATCAACGTAGATTTCCCGGCACCATTCTCACCCATCAGAGCATGAATCTCACCCTTTCTCAATGTAAAATCCACTCCCTGCAGAGCGTGTACTCCGGGAAAGCTTTTGTCAATGCCTCGCATTTCTAATACAGAACCGTCTTTCACCCCTGAATTCACCTCCTGAAACCCTTTTTATAGAGAAGAAAGCGCGGTGCAGGCTTATAAATCCACATTTATGCTGCGCCGCGCTTTGACTACTCTGAATATCAATCTTATTTACTGCTAAATAATATTAAATACCGAAGTTTTTAACATCATCCTCTGTGATTGTTGTAGCGTCAAATCCTTTTTCTTCCATGATAACGGTCTTTTCTGAAACAGTTCCGCCGCTCTCAAGAGTCTTGATGATGCTGTCGATGTATGATGACTGGAAAGGATTACACTGTCCGTCATAGTTC
>CAMWWS010000310.1 GCA_947178085.1 uncultured Lachnospiraceae bacterium
GCTGAATGCAGCGGCTATCATAAACGAGGTCAGTACTAAAGCTATGATGGCAAACAAATTACGCTGCCGTTCACCATGAAAGCTGCGCTTTGCCAGTTTCTTTTCAATTGTACTCGTATCATTTTCAAAAGGCCAAGTCATAGTCTGTCACCTCCTTATCTGTTCAATCAATGAGTGTTTATTTTGGCGCTTCAATGCTATCCCTGTAACAAAAAGCGTACACAAAAGTGTAATTATGCAATAAGTTACAGCAATTTTAAATGGAAATTGATAATCCAGATAAGACATAAGGCTGTTTTTCAAAATAAAACATAAAGAGTTCCCAATACCTCCACCAATGAAAAGTGATAGAAGTAAGCCTGATGATATTATTATCAGACCTTCATAACGTACCATAGACGAAAGCTGTTTTTGTGACATACCTACAGAACGCATAAGGGCAAATTCTTTTTGCCGAGTTATAATTCCGGTAAGAGTTGTATTTACTATATTCATAACTGCAAAACAACCTATAAAAGTAACTGCTGCAATGAGTGCCAGTTTCATTACGTGTAAGAAATTCTCATTTTGGGCGATAGTCGCTGATAGTGTTGTCATACTAAGTTCCGGGGTCTCTTTCAGGATTTGTTCTAATTCTGCCTCGGCCTGTTCCACGGAATCGTCAGAAACACGGATTGTATACTGATATGCTGTATTACACGATGAAATATTGTTCATGACATCTGATGGCAGCATCAGCATATCGATTTTATCACCATTGTTACCGATTTTGTTTTGGTCAAGAATAGCTCCAACCTTAAAATCCATGAAACGGGTGGTAGAACCATCAAAAATCTTTAACGTGATCATCTGTCCAATTTCTGCCGGGATATTCAGGTATTCTTCCAAATCATTTGTTCTGCCAATGATAAGCTGGTTATTTGCTGTCAGTTCGTCATAATCAGAAATATTTTCATCCACTGCGCAGGATTGTATCAAGCCCATATCTTCACGATTGAAGCTGACAATGGATGCATCGGATTCTTCCGCTTTAAGTTCAGCAGATACAGGAAGGTAATGATACTCGGTGATAGATTCTATTCCCGAAATACCGGATAAAGAATTTAGTAGATCATTCGTGAGTGGATTTGCTGTTTGAATTTGCTCCAGCGAATGATTCCGTAATTCCTCATTACTGATATTGATAATAAACTGACCTCGTGGGAATCCCGACAGGGACATATTCTCCGCATCGATTGAAGATAGCACTGAAGATAATCCAAGCAGCAATGTGCCTGTAAGTACTAACGATGTAATTGTCAAAACATTTTTTCTCTTGCTGTTAAATATATGCTTTCCTGCAAGCATCGCAGGCGAAATCTTCTTTGGATGAAATAACGACTTTTCCTTTCCTGTCTCTGAGCCGGTATAATGGTAGGCATCTATCGGAGATACCGTTGCTGCAATCATAGCAGGTTTTCTAATAGAAAACCGCACAGTCAGATAAATCAGAACCGCGACTAAAGGCCATATCCATAATAGGCTTACAATCTGAAATCCTTGTGGTATTAAAAAATAAGAAAGTAAAGTACCGGCTGCAAGACCGGCAGGAATAGCTATAACAGAAAGATAAAAACCCTTATGAAACACAAGACTTTTGATCTGCTTTCCTGTCATACCAACCGTCCGTAATTGTCCATATTCTTTAATCGAATTGATAATTGCAATATAGAAGATGCAGTATATCACCAATATCCCTGCGACTATAACAATTGCTAAACCGGCGATTGCCGTACCAATTAAAAATACAGATGGTTTTGAAAGATTGATATATGCTTCATTAATGGACGGCTCTTTTTCAATTTCCGCACTTTCCATTATTTCAGCAATCTGCTTTTCTATAGCTGCTTTGGAAGTGGCTGTGCCGGTATTAACTCTAATCAAAACCGATGGTGGATATATTTTCCATCCATCCTGTGCATTGAAATACTGCTCAGAAACAATAGCAGCATACAAAGTTCTGTCAGTACCAATAACTGCTGTTTTCAAATATCCGGAAATCATAAACTCTGTTTCTTCCCGTGTACCGGGCATAAAAATTGAGATAGTATCCCCGATTCCGGCATCCACCTCCAGATAAGTAAGATAATCTTTTTCAATGAGTATCTCATTTTCCGATTCAGGCATTTTTCCATCTTCTACAGACAAGCCGTTCAAAGTAAGGGCGTCTGAATTAGCATAAGAAATATTCAGACGGGTATCTCCGACTTTACTGCTTCCTATTGATGCGGTAAGACCGGCTGATTTTACTTGTTCCATAGTTCGGAACTTCTCAAATTCTTCCTTGCTGATTCCCGAAATCAGTGCATGGTAAGAGCCTGTGATACTGTTCCCGCCGTTTCTGTTTACTGTTACAATACCTGACACCAAAAACAACACAACAGACATAAGCATAGTAGCTAATGCGATTGCAAAGATAGAAATTCTTTTTTTGAGTTTATCATGTTTTAATTTAGCAAAAACAATTTTACGGGTAATAGTACTCGTATCATTTTCAAAAGGCCAAGTCATAGTCTGTCACCTCCTTATCCCGCAATCTTGCCGTCTTCAATCCGTACAATGCGGTCGGCAAGCTGGGCAATCTCGCTATTGTGGGTAATCATTACGATAGTCTGATTAAATTCCATACCGGTACGTTTAAGCAGACCCAGCACGTCGGCGCTGGTCTTACTGTCCAAATTTCCGGTCGGTTCATCCGCCAGGACAATGGCCGGTTTGGTAATCAAAGCTCGGGCAATAGCGACACGCTGCTGCTGTCCGCCGGAGAGGTTGCCCGGCATATTCTGCAGTTTGTTTTCCAGAGCCAGCATTTGTACAATCTCGTCCATGAATTTCTGATCTACCGTGTCGCCGTCAAGTTCCACGGGCAGAACGATATTTTCATAGACATTCAGAATGGGGACAAGGTTGTAGTTCTGGAAGATAAAGCCAATGTTGCGGCGGCGGAAAATCGTCAGTTCTTCATCATTCTTTTTTGCCAGTTCGTCTCCACGGACTATAACATTGCCGGAGGTTGGCGTATCCAGTCCGCCCATCATATTCAGCAGCGTGGACTTGCCGCTGCCGGAGGTTCCCACTACCGCTACAAATTCTCCCTGCTCCACAGAGAGGCTTACACCATCAAGGGCGCGGGTAATATTCGGTTCTGTACCATAATACTTTTTCAGGTCAATCGTCTGTAAAATACTCATATAAAATAACCATTCCTTTCTCTCAACCTGCGATATTTGGGCCGACGCTAACAGCGTCTTGGCACCAAATTCGCGTGTGAAAAATTTATTTTTCACACTATACTCCTTTCAAGGCAGCATGCCTGTTGATAGATTCAGTATAAAACCCAAATGTCACAGAAATGTCCGCACTACAGATAATTTTTATAAAAAATTGAAAATTATGCAACAGTCACCTTAAAAGAGCAGAACGACACCTTATTACCTGCTGGGAAGAAATACGGAAAAGGTTGAGCCTTTATGGATTTGTGAAGTCACTTTTATATATCCGCCCTGCATGGAGATGATCTCACGAGACAGATACAGGCCGATGCCTACACCTGATTCATCATGTACTTCTTCTTCACGATAGAAGCGGCGGAAGATAGATGCCTGATTGCTCTCTGAAATTCCTTTTCCGGTGTCTGTCACGTCCACCTTGACATACATTTCCCATTGTTCAACCGATACTCCGATTTTACCGCCGGCCGGAGTATATTTCACCGCATTGTCCAGCAGATTGAAAAATGCTTCTGCTGTCCATTTACTGTCATGCAGTAGATGTAAATCCTCAGGGCAATGAACCGTTACGGTAATGTCTTTTTTTTCTGCACTATAGACAATCCCGCTGCAAGCCAAAGCCAGCGTATCAAACAAAAGACAGTCCTTCTTTTCCAGCCGGATAGCTCCGGTTTCCAGTCGGGAGGTTTTTACAAGTGCCTGAAAGAGAAAATCCAGCTTGTCGGTCTGGCTGCGGATAC
>CAMWWS010000311.1 GCA_947178085.1 uncultured Lachnospiraceae bacterium
TACCTTTACGCATTTCCCTGTGGAACATCCTAAATCCTCCACGATACTTTCCAGTGTATAGTATATGTATGCCCTGTTTTCATCATCAAGCCATCCGTTTTTCATGGACAGGGAAAGCCTGTCAAGCATTAACCCATAAAGGAGTTTTGCTTCACAGGACAAATCCCTGAAACGTATGTCTTTTATCAGCAGGCGCGGCACTCTGTAAAAGGAAAACTGCTCAGCTTCAATCCCATAGTAATAATCAAATTTCAAAGCCTTTTCCATGCAACACGCGTCCTCCCTACTGTCTGCTGTGCCATTCATCTAAAAGCTGGTAAATGATGCTCTCTATCTCTTCACTGCTGTATGTGTCTGCAAAATAGTGACTGATTTTATCAGCTTTTATCGTTACCTTGCGCTCTTTAGGCTTTTCTTCGGAAAGAATCAGATTCACCATTGCAGACGTCAGTTCACCGCTTTTGCCATACTCTTTGAGTTTTGTAGACTGTGATGTGGTTATACTGATGCTCTTTTCTTCCAGTAAAGCAGATACCCATTCCTGTGCTTCACTGTCAAGAAATGAGATATCCAGTCCCTGCATGAAGCCTAATTTCTTCATATCCACCATAGCAAGCAGTCCGTCCGACAGGCGGGACAGCCAGATATACCTCTGGACTGTCTTTGCGCTCTCTCCGGACTCTTCACCCATTTCCTCAATAGTCCTGCCACCCGCCTTTTTCCCCTGATGTTTCAGGGCTTCGTATTTCATCCGGTAGGCTTTTGCCTTTTCACTTGGAAGAATATCCTCCCGCTGTATGTTTGAATCCACCATGATAATCGTCGCTTCATCATCGCTGTAATTACGGACTACTATCGGCATTGTTTCTTTTCCCGCAAGTTCGGAAGCGTGTTTCCTGCGGTGCCCAGCTATGATTTCATAGCCGCCGCCTTTTCTTGGTCTTGCAATCCCCGGTACAAGCACACCGTACTGCCGAATGCTCTCGACTGTTTCTTCCATCTTTTCATCATCCACTACGCGGAACGGATGCTCTTTAAAATCATGTAAATCGCTCAAAGGCGCTTCTATGATATGTTCTGCAGCGTTATCATCTTCACCAAACAGAGAATCATAGCTGTTCAGCTTAATATTTCCTACAACGCTTTTCTTTTTTGTATCAGCCATTAGCAAGCACCTCCCCCGTCAGTCCCTCATATGCCGCTGCTACTTTGCCTTTCGGGTCATGCTTATAAATGCTTACGCCAACTGCCGATACTTCCGCCGCCCTAACGGACATGGGGATAGTATTTTCAAATATCCTGACTTTCTCACCGTATGTTTCCATCAAAAGACTGCTGATATCCTTTGCATAGTTCGTCCTGTTATCCACCATCGTCATTAAAATGCCCTCTATTTCCAATTTAGGGTTGATTTGACGCTTTACCTTGCCGATTGTCTTAATGAGCTGCTCTAAGCCCTTAATGGACAGATACGCGACTTGTACAGGTATAATAACTGAGTCGGCACAGGCAAGGGCATTAATTGTTATCATGCCAAGCGACGGCATACAGTCTATCAGGATATAATCATATTTGTCTGACACACAGTTTATATACTCCCTGAGAATGGTTTCCCGGCTTATGATATTTACAAGCGATACTTCTATACCGGAAAGCTCTATATTCGCCGGAAGCAGGTCAACACCCTCATCATGGTGCAGTATTCCGTCATACGGTTCCGGAAAATCCTCATTCACAATCCGCTCCATGATGGTTGCAAGCGTCACTTCCAGCTTGTCCGGCTCCGTATATCCGAGGCTTGCCGTAAGGGAACCCTGCGCATCCGCATCAATGAGCAATACTTTCTTCCCCCGCCTTGCCAGTCCTATTCCCAAATTTCCTGTTGTGGTAGTCTTGCCGACTCCGCCTTTCTGGTTTGCAATCACAAATACTTTGCTTTCTTTACTTTCTTCCCTTTTTTCAGACATAACTTTTCCTCCGGTCTATTTTGATTTTTCTCTATATCCGCATACACACGAAAATATTTATTTGTACCTTTATTGGCAAATGGCTCAGAAACGGACAACACTGTGATTCTTCTATCCCTTTCAAGGATTTTCCTAAACCACTTTAAATCTTTTGTTGTTCCTTGAAGCCGTATTTTCAGCATCTAAATCCTCCATTCTATTTGCAGTATTCCGGATAGCGGAGCCTGACTGCTTCCCAAAAATAAGGGGCATAGCCGCAGCAGAATAAATCCTCTACCGTATAATATTTGTACTCATCAAGCCGTTCGTCTGCTTTATCATAATGAAATACACTTACCGCACTATTGCAGTATAAATTGAATGCCAACCGCACGATTTTTGCGCTCCCGCTGGTTATCCAGCCTTCTTGGAGGCAGTCCGGGTTGACACAGTCTGTCCTAACATTAAAAATCTGATTTATGTTGTTCCTTGTGTCCGCACTGATTCCGAGACAATATATCAATGCCTTATGGTATACATCCTGCATTCTGCACTTTGGCAGATACGTGTTATAAAATTTTTCGTGTTCCTTGTCCTTAAAAGTTATGCTGTTTACTTTCTGCTCTGTAAGCAGTATCGGTGTGATTGTTGCACTTTTCGCTGTGTTTTCCATAAATTTAAACCTCCATTTTTTAATTAATTACTTTCATAGTTTCCACTATACTAATCTTTAACATTTCCCACCTTTCTTAAACATTTCGTTTAGTTTGCTCCGTTTTTTGGTCAATAAAATAGGAACAGACACCATTCAAACCCTTGTAAATACTGGATTTCTTGTGTTGTTCCTATTATATCTCATTAACATTCCCTGAATAATACCTCCCGTTAAATTTAAAAGCTCCTCATCCGTTATTTTTATTACAAGCCCTCTGTTTACATTGCCGTCTTCAAGATGCAGTTCTGTAATTTCAATATCATAATACCTGGGTTCTCCGGTGACTGAACAGATAATCTGTGCAGGTCCGATCTGCACCTCCTGCTTTAAGGCAATCGGAATTGCCTCATAAGGTGTCTGCTGCACGATTTCCTCTTTTAAAGTACCAAAGATACCCTCCGCCGTATTCTCGGTAATCTCTCCGATAATATTCTCATTCTCATATGCGATATATCCTGTCAGCTCTCCGGGAGAGCCATCTGTTCCTCTTGTAATGCCTACGATTTCCGTCTTATATAAAGTACCCTCATCCAAACGCATAAGCGTGGAAGTATCCACATCATTGATACCATGCCCAAGGGCTCCGAATGTATCATCCGTATCCACATAAGTCAGTGTACCGATACCCTGTGCATTGTCCCGAATCCAAATACCAAGCTTCCATTCCTCGTTCTGATTGCACTCCGGCTTTATTTTAACTTCGGTAATCTCTTCTCCCCGCCGTAATGTCATAATCATTTCTTCTCCTTCGGAATCTGATATCATCTGTACAAATTGTTTTTTATTTTCAACTTTCTCTCCATTAACATCCAGAATATAGTCACCGCTTTGCAGAATATATTGTGCCGGGGAAACCGTTTCTCCGCTCGGATTTTCAAATTCTCCGATACCCACTACCAATACACCATCCGTTTTTACATAAATTCCGATGGGAATACCCGACGGAATCAGCGTAGTATCCTGGATGACCTGAATATCAACGCTTTTATATGGAAGAATACCGAATAATTTCAAGTCCATCGTATAATGGTCAATCTGATTCGCCCTTAGCGTAACGCCTTTGGAAAAATTAACATGAATACTCTCTACATGACTAGAAAGACTCTCTACCGCTTCGTCCTGATATATTTCACCGGATGCCGGTACACGAAAATCAAGTTCCTGTTCGACTCCTGCACGGATTTTAATCGTAGACGGCACTTTTTTCCAATAATCCATATATATGGTTATCATTAATGCAATGAGTCCGGCAGTTAATAGTATATATAAAAATCTGCGATATCTTCTTATTCTATAATCTGTCATTTTCGTGTTCCTTTCCGCTTCTTATCACATGAAAAAAA
>CAMWWS010000312.1 GCA_947178085.1 uncultured Lachnospiraceae bacterium
CTTTTGGGATTCTGGACCAAGGAGGCCGATTTTCAGATTGCATATGTCGGTAGCTACTCCCTTCCGGAAGAAACAATCACTGCTCTTGAAGAAGGTTTTGCATCAATAGCGGAAGATTATAACGGAGACGGGGAGGTCATAGTACAAATAAATCAATATTCACACGTTGGTCAAAATGCCGATAGCGTTCTCGGATATTATGAATACGGAAGCGAGATTCCTCTTATCGGTGATATTTCAGCCTGCGACAGCTTTTTCTTCTTAACAGATGACCCGGAAAGGCTGCAGAAGGCGGTTCAGATATTCTCCGATTTAGACGGAAACCGTCCCAATGATGACGATTACTCAACCGAAGGTAAGGTGATTGCATGGGTTGACTGTCCCATTCTGGCTAATATGGAACTCGGCGAATATATACCTGCCTATGGATATGAGGAATTGGCAACAACTACAAATCAGGAGCTGCTTTCCGGATTATATATAGGGCGGCGCTGTTTCTATAACGATAAGGTATCGGCTAATTATGAAAAATGTTGTGAATTGTGGGAGTTGATACGGAACAGCAGATAGCATCAAAGACTATGCGAAAGGAATATGATTACTATTATGAAAAAAAATCAAAAAGCTATAAAATTCAATAGAATCTTCTGCTTAATGATTGCCACTGTTATGTTAACCGGATGTTCGGTAATATCATCTGCCCTGAGTGAAAAAGATACGGAAAATACATGGGAGACATCCGATTATGTGAATGTCGGCGATGTGCTTACCGTACAAAAATCTGACAGCCATTTATCACTGTTGGATAACAAAGATGCTCTTTCTGCAGACGGTTTATTCTACTGCGCATGGACAATCGGCAATTCCGAACCATATGAAAACAGTGAAGGTGATACTGTGGATTTATACGATGCGCAGCTTTATCTTTTACTCGGCGAATTCGTAAACTCTCAAAAAGCACAGGAGAACATGGACGACTGGCTCGCATCGGCAAAAAATAAATACGAGCTTATAAATGAAGAAGAAATTACCTGCAACGGGCAAAAATACACCCTCATTACCTACAGCTATATCAATGAAAGCAATCCATATGCACGAGGCGCATCCGCTTTTGGCGTATATGAAAGCAATGCCGTCTGCGTTGAATTGGCATGCAGGGATATTTTTACGGATGACCCCGAAAGCATACTGACTGACTTTTTAAACAACTGTACTTATAACAGCAATTAACAATTTTACAGCTTCCAAACAGCAAAAGACTGTTCTCCCAGAATATATTTTCCATCCAGATAATCAGCTTCACCGATTTGATAGAGCTTCTCTCCTGCCATCGGAAGTGTTTTTCCTTCAATGGCAGCTTCCACACCCGATGGGTTACATACCATAAGCAGATTTCCCCTCCTGTAGGCAAAGGCTCTTTCTTCTCTCTTAGCATAGAGAATTTTCAGATTGGAATTTTCCTTTAAATCCCCATTACTGTTACGAATCGCAAGTACGCCTTTTACCACGTTTAACAGAGAGTCCTTATCTTTTTCCTGCCCGGATGCCGTGGGCGCATCCTCTGACAAATCTACCGGCAGATATAAATCCTCTGCCGCTGCCGTGGAAAAACCATGATTCTTGGTATCATCCCATTGCATCGGAGTACGGGAGCCGGTTCTTGTATAACCGCCTTCCTTCGTTTCAAGCTGCATATATCGCATACCGATTTCATCTCCATAATATATAAATGGATTTCCCGGCATTGTGAGCATAAATGCGTATACAAGCTTTAATTCCCTCACATTTAGATAATATGAGGCACGTATTGTATCATGATTTCCGGTAATCAGGCAATAATGACCCTGCTCCTTTATTTTTTCATACTTTTCCATATATTCATCCATAAAATCCAGAATGCTTCTGTCACTATCCTTATGGAAAATACTGTTATTTTTACCGTCTGACACATCTCGCATCAGCAGATTATATCCGTTTCCTACCCAATCCAGAAAGAAATCCATATGGAAGCCTGCCGGAATCGCAATCTTAGGATTATTCCATTCGGAAACAAGCGCCGCTTCCGGATAGGACTCATCCAGCATTTTTCTGATATCTTTCCACACTTCGCTTGTACCGCTCTTTTTCTCATCATCTTTCTTTACAAGCGAATCCGCCATATCCACGCGAAAGCCGTCGCATCCTTTATCCAGCCAGAATCTCATGATATCTTTTAGAGCTTCTCTTGTTGCGATACACGCCGGGTCTGCTATACTCTTCTGCCAAGGTTTATCCGGATGCAGGAAACCATAGTTGAGCGCCGGCTGGCACTTAAAGAAATTCAATACATAGGTTCCGTTTCTCGGGCTCTCTCCCGCCACATAGTTAAGTCCCTCCGGTGAGTGAAACCAGCTGTCCGTCCAGATATATCTGTCCGAATAAACATTTGTCTCTGACTTTCTGCTCTCTTTAAACCACTCGTGTTCCTCAGACGTATGTCCCGGCACTAAATCGAGCAGAATATGCATATCCCTTTTATGCACCTCATCAAATAGATGAATCAAATCATCATTGCTTCCATATCTTGCAGCCGTCTTCTTATAATCTCGCACATCATATCCGGCGTCACTAAAAGGTGAATCATAGCACGGATTCATCCATATCGCATTACAGCCCAGTTCCTTAATATAGTCCAGTTTTTCTATAATTCCGTTAAAATCACCTATTCCGTCTCCATTTGAGTCCTTAAAAGACTGAGGATAAATTTCATAAAACACAGCATCGTTTAACCACTTCGGCATATACCTTTCCCTCCGTTACATATAGTCTTAAGCATTATACGCTAATGTTCACATTCTATATAATTCCAAGCGTTCTGCACACCTTATTAATATCCATCTCCATCTGCATATATGTAGCCTCAACATTTCCTGTATAATCAGGTGAAATATTTGAGTGAATATAGTAGGTATCAAGACCCACTCTTTTAGCTCCGGCTATATCGCAGTTTTCATCATTTCCAATCATTATGCTTTCTTCAGTATTAAGTTCGTATTTATCCAGCAATATCTTAAAAAAAGACAGGTCAGGCTTTTTGACACCATAATCAGAAGAAATCAAGACCGCATCAAAGTATTTTGCAATATCCAGTACATTCAGTTCATACTCCGTAAAAACCCTTTGGGCATTAGACAGAAGATAAATCTTCTTGCCTTTTTCCTTCAAAGCTTTAAACATTTCATGCACACCGTCATAAAGCCGTATATACTCAGTTGTAAGTCCACGAAAAAGCTGACATGTATGCAGCACTAAACCTTCATCCGGCTTCACGCCTTTTAATGTATACATTTTTTCAAATACTTTCTCAACCTTAATCTCAGGAACCCCTTCATGACTGTAGTATGTCACATCACCCTGTTTATGCTGCTCTGCGCCTTTTTCTGACATCCGTTCCCTACATTCAGCCTCTGCCTCACGAACCAGCCTTTCATATGCCTTTTTCAGTTCTTCCGGTGTATATACCGCACCCTGATATCCGTAAAACAGCGCCAGTTTCTCCCACACCATACTGCAATTTTCATCCGTATGAATATCAACTAAAGTTCCATACAAATCAAATATAAAATTCCGGTACATATTAACGCCCATTCCTTCCCAGCCTGCCGGTCTAAATGCAGAACTTTTCATATATCGAAAAAATATGGTGCAGTTCTAATGGACTGCACCGTCATCTTTTGCTAATCTGCTATAAACAAATCACGATACCATTGCAAAGATTTGGTATAAGCATCATAAACTTTATCAATATCAATATTTTTTAATAGCATCTGTCTTGAAACCTCCTGCCATGATGCCTGCTCATACTGAAGAATGAAATCAAGCACCAGAGCAAATTCGCCTTTGTCGTTTATAAACGCCTCACTGATATTCTTTGACACCTTAACCAAATTGAGCGCTTCTGCCATAGGCTTATCAAGTATCAAATCAAGTACGGAAAACAGACCCATCAGGAACAGTTCCTGTG
>CAMWWS010000313.1 GCA_947178085.1 uncultured Lachnospiraceae bacterium
ATATATTTTTGTTATTCAAACTACCAGTAATGGAATGCTTAAACGAAAACGCAGAATAGAGAATGGACAATGGGCGATAACTGCTACGGAACATTCTCTATTTTTCGGTTGTGTGGTAAAACCGATAAAGCCGTATATCTGATTGGATAATTCAAGATAATGTTGATGTAAATGATATTGTTAATTCGGGAAGAGTAAAAAAATAAGTTTAGGAGTGTGGAAGAATTGAAAATTAAATTGAGAGATGTTGTGAAAAATTATGAAGTTAAGGAACAAGAATTTGAATATGCAGGTACAAATGGTATTGCGGAATTATTAGGTTGGCAAATTGTATTTTTTTACAAGATGGATGATTTAGTTAATACTGCAGCTGTTTCTTTTGATGAAATAAATAATAACGAGTTGATTAGTATTGCCAACTCAATATTAAAATTTATGGATATAAATATCAGATTTGGTGATAGTGTTGATGTAATCAAACAGATTTATGGAATTGCTGATTTTACTGATAGTTTATATGGAGAAATAATTAGATATAATTATATTATTTCAGCAGACCTATTCATAGCCTTTGGATTAGAAGATAATATATTATCGAGTTTAGAGATTATTACTGATGAAAACATGATCAGAGAAATTGTCAGTGTTAGAAACTCTAACGGATAATAAATTGAAAATTTGATTTATTTTCATTTATATAGAGGACATGTAATGACGTAAATCATCAGTAAGCATGTACCAGAAGTATGTGGTAAACAAAGAAAAATGGGCGCAGACACTGTGGGCGGATAACCGAGGTGGAGTGCTGGCTGGAAGTAAGGGTGGTGCAAAGGTAACTACATTTTGGGATGAAAGTAGGTTATTGATATGAACAAAATTATTAGTCTGGAACAAATGTCGGATTTTGAAGTGTATAATCCAATATTAACATTGAATGAAGATGTAGATTTTGATAATCGTTTTGTGGTAATAAGTACAAATCTAGGAAATATTGCGTTTTCGTATTATGATTTGGGACCTGCTCCTGATTATATTATACATGATACAAAAATGTTTTTGTGTTTTGGACAAGGTTATTATATTTTGGATTTAAAAGAAAAAAGTATATTATATAAAGGTGACGATGCAATTGGTGTTATCTTTGAAATTATAAAATTTGATTTGCAATCTTGTATTGTATTTATAGGAGAACTGTCTGTAATATGTTTCGGGTTAGAAGGAGATTTGTTATGGAAAAATGATTATAGATATTCAATATTTGGTTGGTCTGTTACAGATAAAGGGTTAATGGTAGTTTTTGAAAATGATGAGAAGTTATTAGTTTTCTTAAAAGATGGGAATGGTATCTGTATAGAATAAATTTAATTCGCTATCCGTTGATGAGCTAGATGCTGACAGTCTAGGGCTGTAAATGGAACAACTAGAAAGCCGGATTATAGAATAGAAGGGGAAAGTATTTTCTATATATCCATAGGAGGTAAGATTGATGTCAATATGTGTGTGTGGAAGAATTAAAAGAAAATGTATTGATGAGGATTTCTTAGAAAGAATTCTTAGGGAGTTCTTTTCACCTAAAAGAGATATCATTAAAGAAAACAATCAAAGATGTGTATCATACGAAGGTGTATACAGTGAAGATAAAGTAACTATATCTTTTATAAGTGAAAGGAAACCACCATATAATGTGTATGATTCAAATATTATTAATGATGAATTTGAATATGCACAATTAATAATATTTGGTGTAGCGAAAGAAGTAGCTACTATTGATACTTATAAGGAAATGTTTATTGAAAGGAAATGAGATAATATGGTCTAAAAAGATATCTTGGGCAGAAGGTGGTGGCAGTTTTGGAAAAAATAGTATTTGAAAGCTTAGCTGTAGGTGGAGAATGTAACTTGGCCGCTGCCTGATTCCTGCCGGTAAATTTTATAAATGGAAGCAGGATGGTACGAAGCAAAAGGAAAAATATGAGTTTTTCACACCGGATAAGATTCTGTATCTGGCGGGACTAGAACGTGTGAACCTGATATATGCATGTTGACATTTAAATATAAAAGAGATATATTTGTATCAAAAAAGGATAAATACATCACATTGCGGAGGAAAAATATTATGGAAAAAAATAAAATTAAGAAATTAGTGATATCGGGGATCATATGCTTAATCTTATTAACCGCTTCAATTTGGTATTCCGTGAGATACAATGAATCGCGTCTTGTAGTGCCGACAGATTGGAAAACATATAAGTTCAGTCCGAAAGATATTCCTATGATTTGTTCGATTATACTGACAATAGTGTATGCATATTATTTGGTGTCTTGTCTGGGAAGGACAAATATTCCACAGATAAAGAATGCTATCAAAACAAACAGAACCCGCAAACTTAGCCCTAAATTGGGATTTCTCGGTTTCCTGGGTTTTCTTGGCTTTATGGATGGTGCTTGGATCCGCTTTATTTTTTTCGGTTTTTTTGGATTTTTCTATGAAGGTAAGATGTCTGATACATTAATGGATGAGAGGTTTAAGGAAAATAAAGACAGGGCACAGCTGACGGCATTAAAAATCGCTTTTGACGCCATTTTTATAATTGTTTTATTTATCCCTGTAGGTGAGAGGTTTATGAGTATAGATTCTTTGTTTAATGTGGTATACATTCTGATTGCATTAACAAGTGCACTTGCTATTTTTCTCAGCGAGTATCTGCTGTATCGTTATGACCACGATGAATACAACGACGAAGATGTGAAGGGATAATGGATATGGCAGAGTTCGAGTGTAGATTGAAAAAATATCGTCTGTTAAAAGAATTGACGCAAGAGCAGTTGGCAAATTTAGTAGGTGTCCGCAGAGAAACAATTATGCGGCTGGAAAAGGCACAGTACAATCCCTCATTGAAATTAGCAATAGATATATCCAGAGTCGTAGAAGTGCCAATTGAGGAAATATTTATTTTCTGCAAGTGAAACTTTTTTGTGTACTGATTCGTATTATTTATAGATGATAGGCGTTCTCAATTTCTAACTTTAACAGAGGAACTGCTATAAAAGAATGATACATAATCAGGAGGAATCGAAATGCATGTTAGTGGAATTGGAGCAGCAGGTTATCCGATGGCAGGGTACGGTACAAGAAAAACAGAAAACAAAGTATCAGGAGGAAACTTTGCAAAACAGGCTGCGAGAGCAGCACAAGTGACAGCGCAGACTTCACCAATCATTTTGCATGGCTCTGATGAAGAAACGGGGGATATTGCAATTGTGTCTGAGGCTTATGTAATAGACAATTCAGCTATTACTGTATATAAAACGCGGGATTTTGATCCGAATAATCCGGTTTATAAAGTGAAAACATGGGATAAAGACGGGAATGTGACGGAGCGAATGGTGGATGTATCGAAGGTAGACCCGAAAAACTGTGATACGGTAGAAATGTATGCGTACGCTGCCAATTTGATAGAAAGTGGAAAAGGCAGTTTTGAAGATATAATGCGGATAGTCGGAAGTGCAAAAGATAGAGGGCGGGGAAATTGCGAATCATGGAATTATTCAACAAAGATGAATTGGGTGGATATTCTCAAAGATATTACGCAAGAACTGTATGTTGTCAAAGATTTTAAAAGCTACATGGAATGGAAATGGTTTTTAGGATTACTGGAGAAGTAGGAATTGCAGCTTTGATGAATCGCTTGGACCTTCGGGCATATAGCCATAAAGCAAACCGCCCGTTGGACGGGCGGTGCTGACTCAGATTGAAATTTATTTGAAAATAAGATTACCGCTTGATGTCATAATTCATATTCATCAAATTGCGGATAGTTTCCACATCATCCGTAATATTTGCATCCCCGCGGATAGTATGTTTAATCGCGCTGCTTGCTACCGCAAAATTCGCAATGTCCATCGGTTTATAGTCGTGCATGATGGCATAGATAAGTCCGCTTGCAAAAGCGTCTCCTCCGCCGACACGGTCTAAGATATTGAAGGTAA
>CAMWWS010000314.1 GCA_947178085.1 uncultured Lachnospiraceae bacterium
GCCATGCAGTAAATGTCGGTATACAAGAGGCAAATACTCCATATATAATCCTACTCAACAATGATACTAAAGTTAAATCAGGATTTATCAAGGCGTTATATGCAGCAATTCAGCGGAATTCCGGAGTTTTTTCCGTCAGTGCCAAAATGCTGATGTGGGATAAGCCGGAGTTGATTGATGACGCAGGCGATTATTACTGTGCTCTCGGTTGGGCATATGCAAGAGGCAAGGGGAAGCCTGCATCTTCATATGATAAACCTATCAATATATTTTCCGCATGCGGCGGCGCTGCTATTTATAGTAAATCAGGATTTAATAAAATCGGACTTTTCGATGAAAATCATTTTGCCTATCTGGAAGACTTGGATATAGGCTACCGCGCGCGTATTAACGGCTTTATAAATCTTTACGAACCGAATGCAGAAGTCCTCCACTTCGGAAGCGCTTCTACAGGTTCCCGTTATAACCCACGAAAAACAACGCTGGCGTCATCAAACAGCATATATGTAGTATGGAAAAATATGCCGTTTTTGCAATTACTGCTGAATCTTCCGTTTCTTCTGGCAGGCTTTTTTATCAAATTCTTATTTTTCTGTAAAAAAGGAATGGGAATGCTGTATCTGAGAGGGTTGTGGAAGGGTCTGCTCAGGTGTACAGATACAAAATGCCGCTGCCACAAGGTAAGATTTAAATGGAATAATTTGGGTAACTATCTTAAGATTCAGCTGGATTTGTGGATTAATATATTCAAATTAATACAATGAATAACGTTTGCTATGTTTAAATTGGAAAAAAGCCTGATTAAGCTTTTTAAATTATGGTGATGAATAATTTTGATTAAATTATATTTATAATACATCAAGGTCAGACAATTAGTGTCTGACCTTGTTTTCGCTCATTCTATATAATAGTAATTACAAATCATAATACATCTTAAATTCTGCCGGATTCGGAATCTGCTCCATCTTCTTTAATTCGCTGCGTTTACGCGCTACCCAGATATCAATGAGACGCTGCGGGAATACTCCGCCTTTTGTCAGATAATCATGGTCTGCTTCCAATGCATCCAACGCTTCTCCGAGAGATTTCGGCAGTCCCTTAATCTTCTTCTGTTCTTCCTCGGAAAGTGTATACAAATTGAAGTCATAAGGTCCCCAGCCATTCTCAGCAGGGTCAATCTGGTTCTCAATACCGTCGAGACCTGCCATCAGAATTGCTGCATAAGCAAAATACGGATTTGCTGTTGCATCAGGGTTACGCAGCTCAAATCTCTTAGTTTCGGGAGTCTTGGCATATGCAGGAATCCTAATAACCGCGCTTCTGTTAGAAGTCGCATATCCTACAGTAACGGGCGCCTCAAATCCCGGTACCAGGCGCTTGAAAGAGTTAGTGGATGGGTTGGTAAATGCGCATAAGGATGCTATATGTTTAAGCAGTCCGCCCATAAAATAATGAGCTGTGCGGCTGAGAGACGAATATCCGTTTTCATCATAAAACAGCGGCTTACCATCTTTCATAAGCAGCATATGCACGTGAAGCCCGCTTCCTGCCTCCTGATATATCGGCTTAGGCATAAAAGTAGCCGTCTTACCTTCTCTTGCAGCAATATTCTTGATAATATACTTAATTATCATGGTATTATCAGCCATCACAGGCATATCGGCAAGCTCTACCTCTATCTCCATCTGTCCCGGACCACCTACTTCATGATGATGGTATTTTACCTTAATACCCCAATCCTCCATCATCATGCACATGCGGCTGCGCAGGTCATATCCGACATCCTGAGGTGCCGCAATATGATAACCGCCCTTGGCAGGTACTTCATAACCGTTATTTCCCGGTACGTCTAAACTGCAATTCCAATCAGCTTGTCTGGTATCTATTCTATAGCCGCACTGCTTCGGTGTTACTTCATAACGCACGTTATCTAATAAATAAAACTCGAACTCCGGTCCGATTATCATCTGATCCGCAATGCCGCTCTCCTTCATATATTCAACCGCCCGCAGACTTACATTCTTAGGATACTGGTCAAAAGGCTTATTTTCTCCTTTTCCTATTGTGCATACATTACCGCACATAGTAAGTGTAGGCACCTCAGCAAACGGATCCACGTAAGCAGTATCCGGGTCCGGTAAAAATACCATATCGCTCTTTTCAATAGGCGCATAGCCGTAATTAGAACCGTCAAACCCGATTCCTTGCGTAAATGTGTTTTCTCCGAATCTTTCAACCGGAATCGTAATGTGTCGCCAGCGTCCGTCAATATCCGTCATCTTAAAATCAATCATACGGATTTGATTTTCTTCGCACTTCTTTTTGATTTCCTCAATTTTGTTCATAATTTTCCACCTATCCCTTTCCCTTAGTATGACTTATATCTGTATTCCTTCCACGATTACAGACATCTATATAAATTGTATCATAAATTTATGGGTTTGGATAGATTTTCCGAAAATACTTGACAAATCTCTTAATATAACTGCCTCAATCCCGCCATCCTCATAAACCTTTTTAACCGGAATCAGCAACAGAATCACTACTATTACCGCAAAAACAATAATGAGTTTCTATATGTCTTCCGCATCAATTACCTTTACGCCAGCCCTTTTCAACATTTCAGCGAAAACACCTTGCCCTTCAATAAGTTTTCCGCTAAAAGTTCCATCATATATTTGATTAACCCCACAACTTGGGCTTCTCGACTGCAAAATAGCCATATCTATTTTTTCATTCAAAGCCTGCTTTAATGCCAAGTAAGCACCTTCACGAAATTCTTTATTAACACTTATTCCTTCCTCTGTCATAATCATTCCGTCTACAATTTCAGCAGGTTTTCTTGGAACATTGAGGCCACCTAATACTTCAGGACAAACTGCTATTACTTCATGTCCTCTAATAAACTCAATAACTTTATTATTATAATTATTCATTCCATTATATTTACAATTTTCGCCTAAGAGACACGCACTTACAAGCACTTTCATTGAATACCCCTTCTATAAATCGTAATTTTAGTCTGCAATTCCCTCGCCATTTACAAAACCGCTCCCCCAATCTGTCGGGAACCGGGGAAGCCTGCCCAGTCCGGCTATGGCTTATTTATAGCTTATAATTTCTTCTCTTATCTCAGATAAAGACATCGGCTCCTCCTGTATAACAGTCTTTCCCTCTACAGTAAATGAGTTGCTGAATTGGGCTGTATTATCTATCAATTCATCCTCCATACTTACGATATCAATCGCGTCTGAAATCGTCTCAGCTTCAAATGAAGATTCCGTTCCGTCTGTAGAAGTTTCACAACCACACAAAGTACCTATAACGATAAGCCCAAGCATAAAGGCAATACAAAGTTTGATTTTCATAATATTAGTCTCCATTTGAAATATTTGGGAATATATGCTTCTGTTGATGATGAACCATAAACCCCCTTCATATTTCATAAGCTGCAATCGCGGAACTCATAATCTCCGGCGTTCCCGCATATGTAACCCTGCTTGCATTCGCTAAATGGTTGGCAAAGAACTCCGCCATATTCTGCCGTCTGTATGCCAGCTCCGTTTCCATCCTCCGCTTCTCTGCCGCCTTTTCGCTCTGTTCACGATATTGTTGCTTGCGTTTTGCTTTCTCCTCATCCTCAGCCTTCATCTGGGCTTCTATCTTTGCCTTTTTTTCAGGCGATACATCACCGCAGACATAATAGTTCGCTGTGCCGTCCGGATGAATGACCACACCATACGACTGGATTTCAAACCCTCCCGCTGCCATCTGCGCTTTTACCATAGGTTGTGAAGCAAAAAAGTCATCTATTATTTTTTCATAATGGGATGCTTTCTCCGGGTTATTTGCCATCTCCTCCAAAATATCTGGAGCGATTGCAATGTTGTTCATCCCGTATGTCCCCGTTCCCAATGCATCCATGCTCCTTTGGTCACTGCCAACATTCTGAACCATAATAGGCCCATACT